>DATMLG010000431.1:0-13295 GCA_035570675.1 Verrucomicrobiia bacterium
TGCGAGAACACGATTCAAAAAGGGCGGAGGCGCATCTGCTGGCGGTGTTGCAGGATGATCCGGCGAACGCGCAGGTTTATTATTACCTGGGGAGCCTGGCGTACGACGACAAGAAGCTGCCGGAGGCGATTGATTATTTTCAGAAGGCACTGGCGGCAAAGGATGATTTTGAGCAGGCGTATTACGACCTGGCCGGGGCGCAAATCAACAATGATGAGCCGAAGGACGCATTGGCCACGCTGGAAAAGGCGCGCGCCAAATTTTCCACCAATTTCATGAATGAATTTTTCACGGCGCTGGCGTATGTGAAGAACAAGGATTACACGAACGGAGTCACGCATTTTGCGCGGGCGGAAGCGTGCGCGCGGGCGGCGGGGACGAACCAGTTGAGCGGGTATTTTTATTTCGAGGCGGGCGCGGCCTGTGAGCGGAACGGGGAGTTCGAACGGGCGACGGAATATTTTGAGAAGAGCCTGAAACTTGCGCCGGACATGCCCGAGGCGCTGAACTATTACGGTTACATGCTGGCGGACCGCGGGTTGAAGCTGGACAAGGCGCGGGTGATGATCGAGAAGGCCGTGCATCTGGAACCCGACAACGCGGCCTACATCGACAGCCTGGGCTGGGTATTGTTCAAGCAGGGCAAATTGCAGGATGGCTTGGTGCAGGAGCAAAAGGCGATCCAGCTTTCGGGAGATGAACCGGACCCGACGCTGTTCGATCATCTGGGCGACATTTACGCGGCGTTGAAACAACCGGACAAGGCCCGCGAGGCGTGGAAGAAATCGCTGGCGCTTGAACCAAGCGATGAAGTGCGGAAAAAGATCGGGCCGACGCCATGACGCACCGGTATCAAACGCATTATACGCGCGAGGAAGCGCGGGCGCTGCTGCCGCAGTTGCGAACATGGCTCGCGGGGCTGGAGGAATTGCGGGTGGATCTGGAAAAGAACGACCAGAGGCTGGCGGGATTGATGAGCGGCGGCCAGGATGTGGGCGGCGAGTTGGTGAATCAATCGGTGAAACTGCTGGGCAAGATGAAGGGGCTGTTTCAGGAGTTTGAGACGCGGGAAATAATCGTCAAGGATTTGCAGCGCGGGCTGGTGGATTTTCCGGCGATAGTCGGAGAGCGAGAAGTGTTTCTTTGCTGGGAGAAGGACGAGGAGGACGTGGAGTACTGGCACGACATCGACTCGGGCTACGCGGGTCGTGAGCCGCTGTGAGGATCGGGTAAAATCTTTTCCCGTTTTCCGCGCTTCCACTGCTTGATTTTGGAGATGAGATAGACGAGGATCGCAAGCGGGGCCAAAGAAAGGAGGCCATCGATGGGCCAGTTAACTTTATGCGACTCGGTGATGTAATGGTTAAGAGCATCAATTTTGACCGCCAGAATGTCGGCTTGAGGAGAGCCAAGGTCAATCGCCTTTTGGAACGCTGCGACCGCGAGGTTATAATCACGAGCCCGGTTACAAGCGATGCCCAGCATCACAAAGCACGCAGGCTCCTTTGGATTCATGGTGGCCATGTAAAGGACGCCGTCCTTGAACTTTGGGTCGCCGGCGAGATCCCACTTGTAACGGTAAGACGGAGGCCGTTGGGCAGTATTCGATTTCAAGAGCACAATCTCTTCGCCGGGCCAGCCATTCGAATTTCCGTCCCAGTTCCTTTCCAGAAAGGCGAGTCGTTTTTCATCCAAACCATTGGTGTTCCAGGGACTCAATTTGCCGGCATTCCTGGCGAAACGGAAATTGGGCTCACGAACAAAAGCGTCAGACCATTCGTCAATATAAACGTGGTCTTTCTTATATTCGGCGTCACGGACGAGATATTGGAGCAGCGCAAGATGATATCGTTCCACACCGAAGTGCGCGGCGGGATTGATCTCGAGGTCGCGGGTGATTTCACGTTCCGCTTCCTGATAGCGTCCCATCAGATGGTAAGCCGTGCCAAGATTTGCATGGATGCCATAATCATTCGGGAACCTGTTGGTCACTGTTTCAAGCAAGGCAGCGGCTTCCTTTGCCTCACCAAGGCGCAGATGCGCGCCTGCGAGATTGTTCCACCAAGCGGGATCGTTCGTCAGCGGAGAGGCGGTGATGTCCTTAATGCGCTTGCGCAAAGGGGCAGGATCAGGCGGCGCGGGGGCGGCCTTCAAGATAACTGTGGCCATATCGGAGCTTTTGAGCCGCTCCTGCAGCAATGTCTCCGCGTCCCAAATGCAGGCTGTCGCGCTGTGTGCCTGCAAAAGGACACCCGCAAGAAACAGGATGGAAACCTTGAGTTGCATTCGAACGGCAACCAATACATCGCCATACATCAAAAGTCACGCCCCAACATTGATACACGATTTTACGGCACGTTGTTATTTCAGCCCGTCGGTAATGAGTTCACGAGTGAATGCAGAAGGACTGGTAATGTTGTTGGTTGCGGACGAATGGGGTTCACCGGAAAAGCGAAAGTTGTTGATGACGTTGGTGAGCTGATCGCCGGGTTGAAGGGAGACGAGCAGGGCGTCCCATTCACCCGCCTGCTTTTCATCAAGGCTGGTGCGCCAGAGGCAATACTCCGTCAATTCATTACCGGTCAGCGCCACCTTGCCGAAATGGGTTTTTTGAAACGACGCAGCCGGCTCCGCCCAGTTTGCGTAGCATATCACCGGCAAGCGCGACGAATTCGTGCGCTCCACGATGTTCGTGTCCCAGATGACTTGTTGGTTTGTTTCGTCCCAACGTCCGTTGCTGTGAGTCGGCGCAATTGGAAGCATGAGCCGAACCGTCAGCCGGTCATCAGGATTGCCGAAAAGGTTAAAATCTACCAAATCCCGACCATCATCCGCGGTCGGGTCCGGCTTTTGCAAATCAGGATTGGTCTTTTTGTCCTCTTCCCACTGCTTGAGACTGGCGCGGTAGGAGTCGGTGTTGGTGAGATAGTTTTCAAAGGATTTGCTGATGGTGTCATCGTCGGCAAGAAAGGCGAGGCAGGCCGGCAGCGGTTGCGAATCCGGCACACCCATTTTGCGCGCGACCAATCGCTGGAGCAGGAGACCCAACTGGCTGTCGTCCTTGTCGGTGGCGCTTCGAAAGAGAGCCGGCATGTCGGCGATCTGCAGATATCCGCGCTCAACCAGATATTGACCGAAGCGGACCATGAATTCTTCGGCGCCGTTGGTCGAGTAACCCGCCGTAAAATTTCCCTGCCACCAGTAGGCGCCGAGATTTTTCAGATCACGCCGGAAGTCCGTGTTCAGAAATTGGGCCAACTGGCCGTATCCCGGTTGCGAGCCCAGTTCGGATTTGCTCCAGCCAAGAATGAGATCCGTCAAACGATCGGCGGCTTTCCGCTGCTTTTCAGCAATTCCAGCGAGGTCATCGTTGCCGCGGAAACGTTCCACATAAAAACTCGCGCTGCCGAGGCTGGTATCCACGTTGGTGTAAGCCCCCACGCCGCCGACGTCATTGGGAAGTGCATTGGCGAACGTGCCGTGAACCGTGTGACGGTCGCCGTCATTGGTGACGCCGCCCGCGGGATAGAGCGAGTTGATTTCGCCCATTTCAACCGTCGGGAAGGGCTGGTAGCCGTTGACGTTGTTGCTTTCGCCAAGGTCCACGCGATAATAAGTCAGGGTGCGTTCAATGGCATTGCCATGGGGTTTCAATTCCACGATGTATTCATTACGCGGGCAGCCGGTCAACAGCAGTGCCAGCAGGGCGATTGGGGCAAGCAAGCGCTTGTTCATAGATTGATTCTCTCTTTCAGCGCCACAGTAGCGATGGTGGAAGGGAGAAGTCAACGCCGGAGGAAAGTCGGCGGACTGCGCTCAAGGCGATTGGCCGTCCCACTCGCGAACGGCGTTTTCACGGCAAATGTCGGAGTAAACTGCGGCCAAAGGTTTTGGTGTCCGCGGGAGTTTCTCATCCTTAAAATCCACGGCGAGCAGCCCGAACTTCTTTGTGTAACCAAACTGCCATTCGAAATTGTCGAGCAGCGACCAGTAGAAAAAGCCGCGGACATCAACGCCGTCGGCCATGGCATCGTTCAGGACGGTGAGATGCTCACGGAGGTCGCGTTCACGGAATTTTTCGTCGTCGGAGGCCGAGCCATGTTCGGTGATGTAAATGGGGAGACGGAAGCGGCGGTGAAGATGGGACAAGATTTTAGCCATGCCCGACGGAAAGCGCTCCACCATGTCGTCGCAGTCGAAACCGAAATCTTCCAATTTTTTCACCGGTGTGCCGCTGGCCGGGATCATCGAGCGGAAATGATGGAAGCGCACGCGACCGTAATAATTCAGGCCGATGAATGTCGAGGCGCGTCGGCGCCCGCCGTCGAGAAAGGCGTCGAGCACAAATTTGTTGAAGGTATAGTGACAGGCAAAGGCGGTCATCCGGTCCCATGGGGAAAATCTCTTGTAGGCGTGGAAGAAAGTCCAGTTCTTGGCGATGCCCACCTCCGGTTTCCGGCCCGCGGGGCTGCCGCAGCGAATAACGTCGCTGGCCTGCACGTGGGCCTGCGCCATATGGGAGATCACTTTTCGGAATTGTCCCAGCCTCCATTTGCGTTGTGGCGGAAATCCGCCCAGCAAATAGGCCAGACAGGCATAGGTGTCCGGTTCATTGAACGTGTTCCACAGCCAGACCCGGTCCTTGAGCGCGGCAGCGAGTTTGCGCGCGTAATCCACGAACGCGGGGATTGTGGCCGGGTTCGTCCAGCCGCCTGCGGCGTTTATCCAAGGCGGATTGGAAAAGTGATGCAGCACAACCATGGGCGTAATACCGGCCGATTTCAAGCGGTCCAGGATGTCCACGTAGCGCGCGAGTTCGGTCTGGTCCAGAGGCGAAAAGGGAGCGGATTGGAGGCGCGACCATTCGATGCCCATGCGATAGGCGTTGACGCCGAGCTTGGACATCCAATCGATGTCCTCGGGATAGCGATGGTAATGGTCACACGCGATGTGGCAGTTGCTCCCGTCCTGCGCCGTGAAACCGGTCCATTCGTTCCGGATGTCGCCCTCCACCTGCGTCGGCGATGTGGCGGTGCCCCAAAGAAAACCGGCAGGAAAATTTCGAGCCTTCTGGTCCTTCATGGCCGGCGTTTTTCCTTGAGGGCGTCATCGATTGCGGAGAAAAGTTTTTTCGACGCGGAGGCGGTCCAGGCATGAAACTTTTCCGTGGGCAGACGGTCGGGCAGTTCGACGAGCCGGTCGAGGTTGAAACTCTTTTCGGCGATGGCGATGCCGAAGCGTTGGGCGTCGAGGGCATTGAGCTGCTGTTCGAGGTGGTTCTCCACCGGCACGAGGAACAGCGGCTTGCCCAGCCACGCGGCTTCACAGACGGACTCAAATCCGGCGGTGGAAACGACGTGGCGACATTCAGCCATCATCTGCAGAAATTTTTCGCTATCGAGCTTGTGAAAGAAGAGCGAGGGCGAATGTTGAAGCTCGGCCGGCGCGCCGGGCTTGTCGTAAAAGCAATGCAGCTTGGTGCGCGGGTTCTTCGAGCTCCATTGAATGATTTGCTCCGCGTAACCGTGATTGAGCAGATAGACGAGGACAAAGTCGCCGTTGGGATTGCTTTTCAGTTCAAAAAGTTGTTTCCGCAGAACGGGCGGCCCGACGATGATTCTTTTCGCCGGCAAGTCAGGCGCTTCATAGAGCGAAAGGGCAAGCTTGGTGGCGCGTGCGCCGAGAACGAGCGTGTAAAGCTTCAGGCCCAATTGTTGCTTCCACAGTTGCGGTTCATGGATGAAATCCGGATGTTGGACCATGAATTGGTGGCCGAGGGCGATCACAGGTGGACGCCGGCGTCGCGTCAGGGCGAAAAAAGCGGCGAGCGGTTCGAAAAAATTAAGGATGATGTCCGGTTGCGCTTCGCGGACCAGTTCGTCCAGCCGGCGGAGCAGGCGGAAATATTTTGGCAGGTTGAGGAACACACCGGCGAGCGTGGCCGTATTGCTGACCGAGCGGTTGTTTTTATATTTGAACTCCAGGGTCGGCATTTGGGTGACGCGCAACTTCATCGCCGATTCAAAATAGGCCGGAACTTGCCGTTGCGAGCTGGTGCCAAGGGTAACGGCAACGATTTGATGGCCCGCGGCCTCGGCCATTTCCTTGACCGCCATTGCCTGGGTCATATGGCCGCGGCCTTCACCAAGCACGCAAAGCATCATTTTCATGGAACTCAATAAAACATATTTTGCCGTCACGCAGTGGCCCGTAACCGCGACAAGGAATTTCCGTGTCAGGATCCGGCAAAGCGCGACGCATATTCCACGGCCATGTCGGTGCTGTCCATTTCAAACGTCGGGTTCCTGGAGCAACGCCGTTGCGCGAATCTTTTGGACCAGCGGCCAAAGCTGCACTCAGTGCCAGTGTCCATTTTTGCTTTCCGGAAGGCGTTTAGTATGCTTGGGTAATGTTCGGATGGCAGATTTCGCCAATAGACGATGTCCGCGCTGCGGCAAGCGACCGCTGGATGCGCGGCTGGTGCAGTGTCCGGATTGCCGGGTGCCCTTTGAATACGAAGCAGTGTCGGCGCCGACGCTGACTCCGGCGCAACTGGCCGCGGTCACAAAGCACGTGCTGGGGTCATGGAAACTTTGGTTGACGCTCTTTGTGGTGGTGGGTGCGGCGACTGTCGGGGTGATGGAATTCATCAACCTGAAGGCGCAAGAAGTCAAGGATGAGGCAGGGAAGGAAGCGCAGACGGACGCCAATGCCACGAGTGCGAAGATCGCCGAAGGAATTTCCAACCAAATTGAGACGGAATTTCAACAGCCGCGAATCCAGGCCACCATTGAGCGCGTGGCCTCAGAGAAGGCTGGCGATATTCTGACGAATGCGGTCTGGGCGTCACTGGATCAGTTCCGGGAAAAACTACAGGCGGCCGACGAGCAATTGGCCAAGACGACAAACGATCTGGCGGTGTTGTCCAACAACGTTCATCAGGCACAGTTGGCAGCGGCACAAATGGCGGGGGCGGTGACGGACGATCCGGCATTGTTGACGTTGGTGGACAAGAGCGTGACGCGGGATGGGACGAATTACGATTTAACGATGTTTTTCCGGCCCACGAACCATAAGCCGGTGGGCACGGTGGAACTGATGGCCGGCACTTACCGGCAGACGGCGAAGATTGTTAATTTTACGGCCCGGAACGTGGACCAGGCGGACGCGCCAGTGCTGAACGATATTGGAGATGCGGCGAAGTTGAGGTTCACGGTGAGCCACGCGGATGCGCAGGTGGTCGTAGATTTGACACTTTCAGCGCCGACACTGGTGAAACTGGTTGGGGATGAGCTGGCTGAGGAATTAACGTTGCCGGTGGCAATTGACCAGATGCAACTTCCGATGGTGAACCGATAAAATCGGGCCGAGGCGGTTTAAGCCCAGCGCTGGGCCAGCTGATTCAGCCGGGCGGCGGACTCGTTGATTTGGCGCGCGCCATCGGAGGCGGCTTCGGGCCTCATGCAGGCATAGTCAACCATGATGGAGGTGACGGCACCGAGCAATCCGTTGATGGGAGCGGAAAGTTCCTCGGAAAATTGATGAACGGCATCGGCGCGGAGTTTTTCGGCGCGCTGAGAGGCCTCCCATTCAAGTTCCATCTGTCGAACGAGCCGCGAGACAACCGCTTGAACTAGTTCCTCCGGGGTGAAGGGTTTGACGAGGAAATCATCGGCGCCGCAAGCCATTCCACGGCGAAAACCATCGCGATCCGCGGAACCGGTCATTAGGATGAAGGGGACGACGGAGAGATGGGGAATTTCGCGTATCGCAGAAAGGGTCTGGTAGCCGTCCATGTCAGGCATGTTGACGTCGCAAAGGATCAGATCGGGTTTGTAGGTGAGAGTCAGTTTAATGGCCTGGGTGGCGTCCGCCGCCTGATCCGTCAAGAAACCGGCACCTGTGAGCGTGGAAACGATCACGGACCTGATGTCGGCCTTGTCATCAATAACCAGAATCTTCTTCATAAATACTTACATACCAAGAACCATGCCAAAACGGGGAAAGAAGGACGGGATGCTCAAAAACCCCGCTTTATCGTCAGAATATGGAAATTTTGGGGCATTTCGGGTAATTCGCGGCGGGGTCACTAGGCAAAGGCTGCCTACCTCGGTCAACGTGTCCGCAGTCAAAAGCCCGCGACGCTCTCGCCCAATAACGGCGTCCGATTTTCGGCCGCAGGAGCAAATTTGACAAACCGGCGCGATTCGCTATGTTCGGAGTCATGAAAATCATTGCTATTTTGATCGCACTTGCCGTTGCGCAAGTGGTTTCCGCGCAGACGAATTCGCTGTATGACATCCCGCTGAAAGACATCGATGGGAAGGATACGTCGCTGAAGGCCTACCAGGGAAAAGTTTTGCTGGTGGTGAATGTGGCTTCGTTCTGCGGGCACACCCCGCAATATAAAGGGCTTGAGGCGTTGCAGACGAAGTATGAGAGCCAGGGTTTCACGGTGCTGGGTTTTCCCTGCAACGATTTCATGGGCCAGGAGCCAGGCTCCCCTGAAGAGATCAAGCAGTTTTGCACCAGCAAATACAACGTGACATTTCCGCTCTTCGAGAAACTGCATGTCAAGGGGGCGGAACAACATCCGCTTTACGCAGAATTGACCGGGCCCGACTCGCCGTTTCCGGGTCCAATCGACTGGAACTTCGCCAAGTTTGTTGTGGGTCGCGACGGGAAGATTGTGAACCGATTCAAGTCCACAGTCGAACCGGACAACGAGAAGGTCGTCGCGGCGATTGAAGCGGCCATTGCCGCAAAATAAGCGGTCTGCTGCCGCGGGTGAAGTATTAACGATTTGCGTCAGTAACTTATTCCGGGGCTTGCGGTCTCCGTTTTGCTTGGGCGAGTTTCCGCCACTGCAAGCTGCCGAAGAAGTGGGAGTGGTGCCCCGGCTAGGACTCGAACCTAGGACCAATTGATTAAGAGTCAACTGCTCTACCAACTGAGCTACCGAGGCAACCAATTTATTGTGAAGCGCTTGCGAGACCGCGATTTGCCTCGACCCTGCACTAGCACAGACCCTCATCCTCTCATATTGGCGATTGGAGGCAAGCATTTTTCGAGAACATGCGGGCATTGTCCTGCGCCCCGCGAACGCCAACACGAACCACGCCAGTTCACAGCCGATAAATAACCAGAAACGTTTGAGTGCGCCGAACACTTTTGACACCCGTGGTGAAATGAACATACTTTGGCCATGTTCGAGTTGAAACGTTCCATGCTCTGGCTGGCCTCCGCCGTGACGCTGCTTGTCTCCGGAAAATCTTCCGCCGCCGATGCGGAGCCTGCGGTTCCCCGCTTTTCCTTGCAGTACATGGACCGCTCGGTGGATCCGGGGACGGATTTCTATCACTACGCGGCTGGCACCTGGCTCAAGCAAAACCCCATTCCCGCGGACAAATCCCGGTGGGGCGGCTTCAGCGAACTCCAGCAGCGGAACTGGTTTTTGCTCCATCAAATCCTCGATGCCGCCACCAATTCGCCCACATCCAATTCGATCGTCCAAAAGGTTGGCGATTTTTATCGCTCCGCGCTCGACACTCAGCGCCGCGAGGAACTTGGCCTGAAACCGCTGTATGACGACCTGGACCGGATAAACTCCCTGAATTCCTCGTCCAATCTGCTGGAATTGCTCGCGGATTTTCATGGCCGCGGCATCGGCGCGATGTTTTCCGACGAGGTGACTCCGGACGAGAAAAACAGCGGGGTTTACGCCTATGAAATAGGGCAAGGGGGGCTTGGCCTGCCGGACCGCGATTATTATCTCAAGGACGAATTTGCGAAGCAACGCACCGCCTACTCGAATCACATCGTCAAGATGTTCCAGTTGCTCGGCGAGCTGCAGGCGGACGCCGAAATCCGCGCGGCCCGGGTGCTCGATTTGGAAACCGAGCTGGCCAAAATTAGCAAGGCGCGCGTTGATCTGCGCGATCCCATTGCCAATTACCATAAGATGACCGCTGATTCGGTCGCCACAAATTATCCCGATTTTCAATTGAATCTTTACCTCGCGTCCGCCGGCCTGGGCGCCATCCCGGACCTTGTCGTGGGCCAGCCGGAATTCCTCGCCGGGCTGGACAAGCTGCTGCGGGAACGTCCGCTCGACGATTGGAAAGTCTATCTGCGCTGGCATTTGCTGCACGCCTCCGCGCCGTATTTGAACGACGCCACGGAAACCGAGAACTTTGCCTTCTACGGCACGGTGTTGAGCGGCCAGCCGGCCATGGAACCGCGCTGGCAGCGCGCCGCCCGCGTCATTGACGGCAGCATCGGCGAGGCCCTCGGCCAGCTTTATGTGGAAAAAAACTTTCCGCCCGTCGCACGCATGCGGATGAACGAACTCGTCGAAAATCTCAAAACCGTATTTGAGGATCGCCTTCGCAAGGCGGATTGGATGACGGAAGGCACCCGCGCCAAGGCGCTGGCCAAGTTCGCCCGGTTCACCCAGAAGATTGGCCATCCTGACAAGTTTCGTGATTATTCCACCGTCGTCGTCCGCCCCGACGATTATCTCGGCAATGTTCTGCGGGCGAATATTTTTGAAACCCGGCGCGAACTTGCCCGCGTCGGCAAGCCCGTGGACCGCACGGAATGGCACATGACGCCCCCCACTGTCAACGCCTACTTCAATGCCGTGCAGAACGAAATCGTTTTCCCGGCGGGAATTCTTCAGCCGCCGTTCTTTGACGCGACCATGGATGACGCCGTCAATTACGGGGCCATTGGCGCCGTCATCGGCCACGAAATCACCCACGGCTACGACGACCAGGGCCGCAAATTTGACGCCGACGGCAACCTCCAGGACTGGTGGACCGACGCGGACGCCATCAATTTCGAGGCCCGCGCCCAAAAGGTGGTGGACCAATACAACGGCTACGAGGCCCTTCCCGGCATGCACGTCAACGGCCGGTTGACCCTCGGCGAAAACATCGCCGATCTCGGCGGCCTCAGCGTCGCCTATGAAGCGATGGAACGCGCCCTGGCCAAAAATCCGGCGAAGCGGAAAAACATCGGCGGTTTCACGCCCGAGCAGCGGTTTTTCCTGTCCTTCGCCCAGATCTGGCGCATCAACATCCGCGACGCCGATGCGGTTCGCCTGCTCACCGTGGACGTGCACAGCCCCGGCCAGTTCCGCGCCATCGGGCCGTCCGTCAACATGCAGGAATTTTACAGCGCGTTTGCCATCAAGGAAGGCGCCCCGATGTGGCGGCCCGTCGAATTGCGCGCCAAAATCTGGTGATCCTGCGTCGGCCCGCGCGGTCTGCCGGCATCCGTTGAAATACCGACGCCGCCCCCCCTGTTTGCAGCGAATCCTTCTTGACACGCTACGACCTCTCTGGTTTAATGCGTTCACTAATCAAGCCCTTTTCAAGAAAGATTCTTCCAACAGACAGAGCGGTTTGACGTGTATCAAAGCCCGTTTGGTTTTGTTGGCCAGTAACTGACGGTTTACCGATAACTATCATGCATCACGGTGAAACGTTCTTGATCGCCATTTTGTTTGCCATGGTCTTCTTCGCATGGCCGCGTTCCCGGCCCGCGCAACGCAAGATCGAGCCGACGCGCAAGCCTCCCGCTCGCGACGACCGCAAGCCCTGACCAAAGCCGTATTTTCCGGCATATTTCGCGAATTCTTTCAGAGATACTCTCCAACCCAAGCCAACCCACACGGGCGCGCGGAGTCTCGCATTCGGGACTCCGCGTGTCATTTCAGGGGGGCTTCTTGCAAACCGGCTGGGAATCGCGTCTCCTCCAAATGGTGGAGAATGGTGGCTGGAGCCGGAATTGAACCGGCGACACAAGGATTTTCAGTCCTCTGCTCTACCGACTGAGCTATCCAGCCATGTGCCCGCACACCTTGCCACAGCCCGCGCCGCCGATGCAAGCTCGCATTCCGACCCATTCGGCGAAACTTCCGCAATTCCGCGCTTCGCACGGCCCGACTGAGCTCGCCGAAGCCTCAGAATTTCGCTTTCAAATGCGGGAAATCAACCACTTGCGTTGAATAACTCTCAATCGGCAGGGCGATGCTCCTGCGAGCCCAAACTGCAGTCCCCTTCGCAGTGAACTCCGGAATGCGACATAATCCGATTTTTTCCGACGTTTGCTCATCCGGTTTCCCATTAGCCATGATTCACGGAATTCGTATCTAGCTTCCGCAGACGCCCCCCCCGGTCGAATTTAGCTAGAAATAACCTGTAATATCCCGAAATAAGCCGAAATACGGGCATTTTCTTCCCCGGCTGGAATGCGCTTTCTGCCAAGGCCGTTCGATTTCGCGCTGCTCACGGCTCACCGCTTACAGCTTACTGTTAAATAGATTGTCAAAGAGCCTCCACCATCGCCCAAAAGTCTTGGTCCGGATCAGCGAGTGCGCCAGCAACTTTCGGCTTTGGACTTGGGACGTGTCCTGTTCCCGCTCCTCTTGCGCCCTTGCGCGGTCACTACGCTCCACCACCTCCTCCCGGATGTCAAATAAAAGTGAAGCGCCCCGGCATTCGCAGGCGCATCTCAATGTTTGTCCATCGTTCCACGGCTCCAGCCGCTTCAGCGGTTTCTCACATCCTCACAAACCACTGAACACGGCTGTCCAGGCTGGCCGTTACTTCGATTGCGTGTCTGTGGTAGTGGTCGTGGTCGTGGGACTGTGATACGTTGTGCTTGAATCCGTGGTGGTGGTGTTGCTGGTGGTCTTGGGTGAATCACTTGAACACGCGGACATAATGATCAGGGCGGCGACTCCGAGGCATTGGACGATAATTCTTTTCATGATTGGTTTCTTTTTTGGTTTGTTAATTTGCGATGCGAAACTACGCCCTCGATTGATGTCGCACCATGGGGTGAAACCCTTACCGCTTCGGCAGACTGGAAGGCCGCCGCAAACGTGGATGAACAGGCCGCACGGCGATACGGGGGTAAAACCGTGCCCTTTACGGTGGGGTGATTCGCCAGGAATTGCCGAAAGGGACGTGCGGGCGCTCTTTCAGGGTTGAAGCGAGACTCGATAATACCTGCGCGCTGAATTGCCGGGGACGTTGGTTGCCATGGCGGTTGACGCGGTGGCAAGCACGCCTGGCAGCACGTCATTCCAGTTGGCACCCTGGTTGGTGGTCCACTGGAGGCTGTAGGAGCGGGCGCTGACCGCGCTCCAGGAGATCACGGCGGCACCGTTGGTGGCGACGACGGATTGTATCATGGGCGGCGCATTGGAACTGCCCGCGGTCATGTTGCGCATGGTCATTCCTTCGCCCGCGGGGTAAGTGTACAGATCGCCAACAATGCCGCCG
>DATMLG010000432.1:0-4491 GCA_035570675.1 Verrucomicrobiia bacterium
TAATAAAAGCTGTAGTGCAAGTCCAACTAGTACCGCCGGCGGTCCGGATACAAAAGGAGCCGCAAACGCAATGAGGATGGCCGCACCGATCCCGGCATGAATTGCAAAGCCAAGTGGATGACCGCCATCAATGGCGCGAACCACTTCCCAAATTCCGAGGACAGCCATACAGCCGACTGTCGCAACAAGCGGCGATACGATGAGGGTCCAAACAAATGGCCGAGGAAAACGACGGAAAACAAAGGCGGAAATCAGACCGCATGTTACTCCTATCGCTCCAATGAACAAAAATGCACTGAGGTCCTGTGCTGCCATAAGTTGTTTAACCCAGAAAGCCGAGCCACCGCCTAAGCGCAACGCGCGCCATGGCAGCGGACCAGCAAACAAGCATTGTGGCTGGCACCTGCGATTTATCAGGCGAAGCTTTCAATCGTCAATGTCCGGTATGGATTCGTGCTCGGATTGCGGGCGGATCAGATAGATGATTCCTTTCATCAGTTTCCAAAGCCCGTATACACCAGCAATCGCAAGGCCTCCAAGCGCCCCGCCATATCCATGATGGCCGTACCCAAACCCGCTGTGGTTGTGCCCATTAGTCACAAACAGATAGATTCCAATGGCTGCGCCACCGAAGAGAGCCGCGCCAATGAGGGTGTTTCGGAGGCCGATGCCTCTTATCTCCCGGTTTCGCTCGAGATTAAATTCCTGGATTTTGGCATTGGCGTCCATCTCGGACATGCCGTTCGAGGTCAAATAATCGCGAACCGACGAAATTTCCTCACCCCAGATGATTCTCGCCCGAGCCTCGGTAATTAATTTGTCAGGGTCCATGGGGTTGGCGGCGGCATGTTATGCGTCCGACTCATAACTAAGCTAAACCTTCTTCTTACGTTCCTTTGGAACCAAAGTCGCGCTAATGAATTTGCCAGTCTCCCTTTCCAAAAAAATCTCGATCTTCCCCTCGTGCTCGTCACTCTCGAAATGAACAACCACCGCATCCAATACTCTGACTTTTGGGACCATCTCCAAAGTGACACCAGCCCGGCCACGGTCTCCAAAGCTTTTGGCGTGCTTTCTCGCCTCGGCAATCAATTTGTCAGTTGTCATTTGGCACAATGATACGGCCCCCATGCCGCACCTAATGTTTTTACGATTACCTCAACCGGTTTCCCATTCATTTTCCGAGTGAGCAGGAGCGGAACGATTTCCGGCGGCTCTGGCCAAAAAAGATATCGCTGTAGTCGTCCAAAATCAATGGTTTAAGAGGAATCGCCCCACAAACGCCCGAATCGCCTTAAGCGGCCTTGTTGCTCCCGCAGGCGGCGGCCCACCACAAGCTTTTTTGCAGACTCTGGTAGACATTTGGCAACCTGTTTTAAGCGGCTTGATCAGGCCTGCGCAGGCATGTGATCAACCTGACGAAAGTTTTGCAAAAAATTAAAATTCCACTGGACAAATCCATGTCCGGTTGCTATAAGGAAACACGCAATCGAAGCCGTGGTGTTTGGCGGCAAAACGTTGGGTTGGATCAGAAGGGCAAACAAGTCATGAAAGCTAAAATTCTGGCATTCGCCGCAGCCGCCTCGCTTTTAACAGGTTTGAACACCGCCCGGGCGAATGTGACCGACATCACATACTCGAGTGGCAACAGTGCCGCCCTGAATTGTCCCGTTTACACCTGGCCGGGCGGGACTGACGTAAATCTCTACGGCTACCAGTATTGGGGCCCCGGAAACATCAATTTCAATGTCACCACCGATTCCTCGGGGGATCCGACGCTGACGTTGGGGAATAATATCGTCAACGATACGGCCTTCGCTTGGACTGGCTACGAGGTGACGGTCACGATGAACCAGACGTTCACCCTCTCCTCGGCCCTGGTCACCGTGCCTCCAGACTGGACCGTCAGCTCGGTTGTGCAGCCTGGCGCGCCGGTTGCAGGCATTTACACCGGAAACATTATCTTCAATGCCGGCACGCCGGTTCAGATCGACCAGTCGCTGGATTTCAGCTATCAGCTCAGCTTTTTGGGAGGCGTGCAGTTTACCGAAACATTGACGCCATTGGGGCCGACTCCCGAACCCGGCACCTGTACTCTCCTGCTCGGCGGACTCGCGCTGGGCGGCTGGATTGCCCGCAGGCGTCGGAGTTAGGCCCAAGCCGGGACACCAGCGGATTAACAACTTCTTCCAGTCGGCGCAACGCGCCGACTTTTTCATTTGGGGACGCTCAAAGCATCGTTCGTTCGGCTTCGCGTTTCAAATCGTTGGCGTAGATGGTGAATATGGGCCCGAAATCGGGCATGGAGCTTTTGGCCAACGGCAGCATCAGGCCCGAGAAGCTTTCCTGCATCGTAAAATCAGTCGAGCCGTTGTCTCGTGGTTTCAGTTCGAAGATGCGCACGCCCTTGAACATGGGGGCAAATCCGCCGGTCCAGGTCATCCGTTCGTTGGCCACAAAGCCCGAGACGGTGGGGGTGAAGGTGCGGTCTGTGCCAGGAACGCGCACCCGGAGTTTCCCGCCCTCGCGGATTTCACCTTCGATGCCCGTGACGGTGGAGTTCCAACGGGGAAAACCCGGCGCATCGGTCAGGAGTTTCCAAATGCGATAAGTTGTGGCCTGGATGTTGACTTCAACCCGGCACATCAGGGAAAAGGCGCTGCGGGTTTGGGTTATTTTTGGCGCGTCCATTCCGTTGGTTCCGGTTCAGTTGACCACGGTCAGCAAAATAGTTGGTTGCTCGAAACGTGTCAAAGCTTTGACTCGGCGCATGACCGTCCTGGTCGGGATTTGACAGGCGGAGGAAGTGTGATATTTTGCATGCGCCGTGCAGGACGGGAGGGCGGTCTGAAGAATTCAGGTCGCGAAAACATTTTGACATTATGAAATTAATGAACGCATTTGGTTGCGCAGCGCGGGATTTGGATTGCTTCACGCGAAGGCGGGCGGAGCCTGCGCGCAGGGCGGGGACAGCCGGACGGTAACGACGCTTATCGACGCCTATCGACGCCTATCGACGCATAAAATATTTTTCGGCGATGTGGAAATTGAACCAAACAACTCATGGACGGGAGCGGAGTCTCCTGCCCGGCGGTGGGGCACGACAAATATGTCGGTGCAAGTATCTGGTTTCTCGCCGGTTATCCCTATTTTGCGCCATTTTTCATCCCATTTCTCAGCCATAAGAGATTGGTTTCTCGCCAGTTACAGAGAAATCGGGGTTTATTTAAATCGCGAGCAGGTTGTAAATATTTTGACGAATCCCTCCCCCTTCCCCCTCCCTTGCGCGAATGCGCAAGGGAGGGGGGAACCTCTTTGGACGATGCTACCCCAGGTGGCGCTCGGTCCTAGCGGACGGCCACCAACTCGCTTACCCGGGGCTATTTTCCTCGACCCCTTTGGGGTCGTCTTAATGCCGCGCTCCGCGCGGAGAGGTTATAAGAAAGAAGAGCGGGGATGCACCCGGTCGGACACCGGCGCTCCGGCGATCAGTATTCGGAGTAAGATTATGATTAATAGGCGATTGCACTTTAGCCTTGAAACAAAAGAGGCCGTTGGGGATGATGGTTTTTTGACCCGGGAACGAGCCGCATTGAGTTGTTGAGTTATATGGCGCTGCAACGTTACAAGCTGAACCAGTTTACCAAGGGCTGGTTCGTGGGGAATTTTTCGCCGACGTTGCTGTCCACGGATGAAGTGGAGGTGGCGGTGAAGCGTTACCGGGCGGGCGAGGGCGAGGCAGAGCATTTTCACAAGGTGGCGACGGAGCTGACGCTGGTGGTGTCGGGCCGGGTGCGGATGAGCGGGGAGGAGTTCGGGCCGGATGACATCATCAAGATCGAGCCGGGCCAGGCGACGGATTTCATGCCGTTGACGGACGCAACGACGGTGGTGGTGAAGGTGCCGTGCGTGGGCGGGGACAAATACATGGGCGAAGGCGGCCCTCCCAATTCAAAATGAAAAATTCAAAATGCGAAATGATGGGAAAGAACGGCGGCGCCCGGCCGGCCCAAGTTTGCATTTGCACGGCGGCACAGCGCGGGGTGGCTGATTGAAAATCAAGGCGATATTGTTTGATTTGGACGGGGTGCTGGTGGATGCGACGGACTGGCATTACGAGGCGTTGAACCGGGCGTTGGGATTGTTCGGCTACACGATCGCGCGCTACGAGCATTTGACGACGTACAACGGGCTGCCGACGCGCAAGAAGCTGGAGATGCTCTCGGTGGAAAAGGGATTTCCACGCGGGCTGCACTCGCTGGTGAACCGGATCAAGCAGAAGTACACGCGCGAGGAGATTTTGCGGAGCTGCACGCCGGTGTTTGAGAAGGAGTTCATGGTGCATCAGCTCAAGCGGGACGGTTACAAGCTGGCGGTGTGCTCGAATTCCATCCGCGAGAGCGTGGAAATGATGCTGCGGGCGAGCGGATTGTGGGAGCTGTTTGATTGCGTGTTGAGCAACGAGGATGTGAAGCAGTCCAAGCCGCACCC
>DATMLG010000433.1:0-3424 GCA_035570675.1 Verrucomicrobiia bacterium
CATCGTCATCCGCCACAGCGCGAGCGGCGCGCCGCATTTTCTGTCGCGCGTCGTCAATGCCAGCATCATCAACGCGGGCGACGGCGCGCACGAGCATCCGACGCAGGCGTTGCTGGACGTTTTCACAATTCGCGAGAAGAAGGGGAAAATCGCGGGGCTCAACGTGACAATTTTGGGGGACATTCTGTACAGCCGCGTGGCGCGGTCGAACATCTGGGCGCTGCTGAAGCTCGGTGCGCGCGTCACGCTTTGCGGACCGTCGACGTTGGTGCCGCGCGTGTTTGAGCAGATGGGCTGCCGCGTGACTTGCGATGTGGAAGAAGCCATTGCGGGGGCCGATATCATCAACCTGTTGCGCATCCAGCATGAGCGCCAGCGCAAGACGATGTTTCCCAGCCTCGGCGAGTACGTGAGCCTCTTCGGCCTGAACAAAAAACGTTTCAAGCTCACGAAGCCGGACGTGCTCATCATGCACCCGGGCCCCATCAACCGGGGTGTGGAAATCGACAGCGAGATCGCGGATTGCGGCCGCTCGGTCATCCTCGATCAGGTCACGAACGGGCTGGCGGTACGCATGGCGGCGTTGTTCCTGGTCAGTGGGGGCAAGGGCCCGCAGGAAGTCAGCCCCAACTGAGGCATCGCGGCAGTCAGGGTTTGGCTAGTTGTCCGCGCAAGTACTTGCAGTACAAAGGGGGATTGGCACACAGACGGGAAAGGTCATTAGCCGACCCAATACCTGCATGGGGACGGTCAAGGGCGGCCTGCGGAATGCCGATGGAATGGAGAATGCTCTCATTTGAGATTGGGTGAAATCAGCCATACCATCGCCAGCCGTGGCAAACAGCAAGCCGGGGGCCTTGACCTGGGGCATGGGAGCGGTGTGGCTTGGGGTTGTGCTGGCGGGAACATTTCTGATGGTCGCCTATGCCAACACTCCCGGTGAAGCGGGAACTCCGCCCGCGAGCTGGCCGGACTCAAGCCAGTTGCCGCGCAACCCACACCGGGCCACGCTGGTCATGTTCATTCATCCGCATTGCCCGTGTTCACGGGCGAGCATCGGCGAACTGGCCCTGCTGATGGCGCATTGCCAGGACCGGGTTGAGGCGCACGTTTTTTTTGTCAAGCCGGCCGGGATGACGACGGAATGGACGCAGACGGACACATGGCGGGAAGCGGCGCAGATTCCGGGCGTAACCGTTCACCGCGACGATGAAGGCCGGGAGGCGCGGCGCTTTGGCGCGGAAACGTCGGGCACCACGGAGTTGTTTGACGCGAAGGGCCGGCTTGTGTTCGACGGCGGCATCACCGCTGCCCGCGGACATTACGGTGATAACACGGGCCTTGATGCCGTGCAGGCGCTGCTGTTCCACGAACTTGCCGCACAAACCAACACCCCGGTCTTCGGCTGCTCGCTGTTCGGTTGCGATGCGAAAAGTTCGCCATAAAGAAAACTGACATACATGAGCAACGAACCGAATTCCCCGGCGGCCACGCTAAAGCGAAGCGATGAGCTTTTTTGCGAACATCAAAACAGCATCCACCGGCGGACTGACCGCATGTTCGCGTACCTGATGGTATTTCAGTGGGTTGTCGGCATCGCCGCCGCCGTGTGGATCTCGCCCAGGACCTGGATCGGCGCGCAGAGCCATATTCACATTCATGTATGGGCGGCGATATTTATCGGCGGGGCCATCACCAGCTTCCCGGTCTGGCTGGTGTGGAAGCGACCGGGGCAACCGGTCACGCGCCATGCCATAGCCGTGGGCCAGATGCTCACCTCGGCGCTGTTGATCCACCTGACGGGAGGGCGGATCGAAACGCATTTTCACGTGTTTGGCTCGCTGGCGTTCCTGGCCATTTACCGGGATTGGAAGGTGCTGCTCACGGCCACGGTGGTTGTGGCGACGGATCATTTTTTGCGCGGCGTGTTCTGGCCGCAGTCGGTCTTTGGCGTGCTCACGGCCAGTCACTGGCGATGGGTTGAACACGCGGGGTGGGTGATCTTTGAGGACATTTTCCTCATGATTTCCATCCGCCAGAGCGTCCTCGAGATGCACCAGATTGCGGAGCGACAGGCGCGGCTCGAGGCGTTGAACCAAGGGATTGAGAATGTTGTCCAGGAACGGACGCGCGAATTGGAGCAGACCCACAAACAACTGATCGAAACTTCCCGGAAGGCGGGCATGGCCGAGGTCGCCACCAGCGTCCTGCACAACGTGGGCAACGTGTTGAACAGCGTCAACGTCTCCATCAGCATGCTTTCCGATCAGATAAAAAATTCCAAGACTGACAACTTTGGCAAGCTGGCCTCGTTGATGCAGGAACATGCCGGCAATCTGGGAGGCTTCATCACGAACGATCCCCGGGGGCAGCAGTTGCCGAAATATATCTCGCAACTGGCCGATTACATGGCCGCGGAAAAGACCACCGTCATCAACGAAATTGATTCACTCCGCAAGAACGTGGACCACGTCAAGGACATCGTTGCCATGCAGCAAACCTATGCCCGGGTCTCCGGTGTGACCGAAGTGGTCAAGGTCACCGACCTGGTCGAGGACGCCTTGCGGATGAATGCGAGCGCCCTGATACGGCATGACGTCCACTTCTTTCGTGAATACAATGAGCCACTGCCGGAGATCACGGTGGAAAAGCACAAGGCATTGCAAATTCTCGTCAATCTGATTCGCAATGCCAAGCAGGCGTGCGACGCATCCGGTTCCGAGGACAAGCGGCTGACGATGCGCGTCACCAATGGGGGCGACCGGGTCCGCATCGCGCTGATCGACAATGGCATTGGGATACCGGCGGAGAACCTGTCGCGGGTTTTCAACCACGGCTTTACCACCAAAAAAGACGGGCACGGATTCGGCCTCCACAGCAGCTGTCTGGCGGCGAAAGAAATGCAGGGGACACTGACGGCTCACAGTGACGGAACCGGCAAGGGAGCCACTTTCACGTTGGAACTGCCCTGCCAGCCCCAGGAAGGGAAACCATGAACCAGGGCAGCATCGGGAGAAATTCCCGCCTTTTAATCGTCGATGACAACCGCGCAATTCACGAGGATTTTCGCAAGATTTTGGGCAAAAGGGAGACGCAGGGCAGCGAGGAGTTCGAAGCGGCGAACGCGTTGTTGTTCGGCGAGGAACCGGCGGACGCATCGGCCATGGCCATACCTTTCGAACTCGACTCGGCTTACCAGGGGCAGGAAGGGTTGGAGCTGGTCAAGCAAGCGCTGGCCGAGGGCCGGCCCTACGCAATGGCGTTCATGGACGTCCGCATGCCGCCGGGCTGGGACGGCGTGGAGACCACGGCCAAGGTTTGGGAGGTTGACCCGGACCTCCAGATTGTCATCTGCACGGCGTATTCCGATTGCAGTTGGGATGAAATGCTGCAGAAGCTGGGTCGCTCCGACCGGCTTGTGATT
>DATMLG010000434.1:0-3552 GCA_035570675.1 Verrucomicrobiia bacterium
GACCTGGGCTTTCTGGGGGACACGATTCATCTGGTTCCGGCGCTGTGGGAAATCAAGGACCATTACCCAGGAGCGGAATTGCAAGTGGTGACATCGCCGTTGGGTTGCGAGGTGCTGCGGATGGTCAATTGTGTGAACCGGGCGCGTCCGTTTCCGCTGGGACCGCCGAGTCCAAAGTGGTGGGAGCATTGGGGGTTGCTGCGGACACTGCGGCGGGAGCGGTTTGACGTGGCGTTCAATTTCAGCGGGGCGGACCGGTCGGTGCTGGTGACGGCGGTTCTGGGCGCAAAGCAGAGCGCGGTTTATCAGGGAACACGGACGCACTTCTGGCAACGCTGGCTGATCAAGCATTGGATTCCGCGCGACACCGTCACGACGCCGGTTTATGAAGCGCGCCGTCAGATGCTGGCACGGTGCGGTTTCAATTTGAAACCGGCGCGGTTTGATTTGCAACCGCCGGAGGAAGACCGGGCCTGGGCGCGGGAGAAAATCCCCGCTGGTGCGGTGCATTTGTCGTTGAGCGCGAGTTTTGCGCTGAAGGAATGGCCGTTGAAAAATAGCGTGGCGCTGGCGCGACGGTTGCTCGCGGAATACCTGGAACGAAAACTGGTGACGAGCGCCGCGCCGAACCCGCGCGAGCAGGGAAGGCTTGAGCAATTCGAGCGCGAAGTCGCGGACCCGCGATTGCTGGCGCTGAAGGAGAATCTGAACGTGACGCGGCTGGCAGCGATGCTGGAACGTTGCGCAGCGCACGTGGGGCCGGATTCGGGCGTGTTGCATCTGGCGGCGGCGCTGAACCTGCCGACGGTGGCGATTTTCCGGCGTTACGCGGACATGGCAAACTGGCTGCCGCAGGGCCCGGGGCACGCGCACCTGGACGCCCCCTGCCCTTGCATGGAGTCGAATAATCCCGCGTGCGCAGGAACGGGCGAGGCGGCATGCCTGGGAAACATTTCGCCGGAGGCGGTGGCGCGGGAGCTTGGAAGAGTGTTGGCGGAGCGATCAACCACAGGCGATGGGACATAGATTAAATCCTAGCCAGTGGACGGCGTTGTAATGCAAATTGTGATGAGAGCATGATTTTCTTTCTGTTCAAAATCTGGGGTCTCGCCCGGCCGTATCGCTGGCGGCTTTGGCTGGGGGTGCTGACGGGCATCATTGCGGGTGTTTTTGAGCCAATGCTCATTGTGATGGTCGTTTTCGTTTACGCGGTCATCTTTCCGACAGGCACCGGGACCCTGGAAAAACACATGTCGCACCTGTCGCCGCTGATGCGTAATTGGGTGGAAACGGTGCGCGATTCGCTGTCGCACGGCGTGGAAGCCCACCAGTGGGAAACCATCCTGCTGGTGGCCGTAATTCCAGGGATTGTCTTCTTGCGCGGGTTGTTCACCTACCTGAACGTCTATTTGCTGCAATGGGTGGCAATTCGAACAGTCACGGACTTGCGGACGCGGCTTTTCGATCACTTGATGGGCCTTTCGGCGGGATTTTTTACGGGGACGAACACGGGCGAACTGATTTCGCGCATTATGAACGACGCGAACACGCTGATGGGCATCATCAGCAATGCGACCGCCGTCATCGTGAAGGACCCGGTCACGTTGATCAGTACAATCGCCGTGTTGCTATGGGACCCCGACCAGCGGCGTTTGACGCTGATCTCCATGATCGTTCTGCCGCTTTGCATCATTCCGATTGCCATTTTCGGGCGCAAGGTGCGGCGTTCCGCCGGCAACATGCAGACCCATTTTGCCGAACTGACCAGCGTGATGTCCGAATCGTTCACCGGCAGCCGGGTCATCAAGGCGTATGGCCTGGAGCCGACGGTGGTGGAGCAGTTTCGCAGCACCAGCCAGAAAATGGTCGGCCAGTACATGCGGATTGTGCGCTCGATGGAGATTCCCGGGCCATTGACGGAGATATTTGGCGCGGTCGGCGTGGCTCTCGTTATTTTATACGTCGCGGTCAAAAACCAGGGAGCGACGGATCCGGAACAGTTTATCGAATTCATACTCCTCCTGTTTACGATGTACCGGCCGATCAAGAACCTGGCGCGACTGCAGAACACAATGATCCAGGCACGTGCCGCGAGCGCGCGGGTGTTTGAATTGCTGGCCATGGAGAACAGCATCACTGAGCCGGCGCAGCCCAAGCAGCTCAAGGCGGCCGGGGCGGAAATTGAATTCGACGGCGTTTCCTTCAATTACGAAACGAAGGAGGTGCTGAACAACATTCAGTTGACGGTCAAGCCGGGCCAGCTCGTCGCGTTGGTGGGCGCCAGCGGCTCGGGCAAGACGACGCTGACGAACCTGCTGATGCGCTTTTACGATCCGCTCAAGGGCAGTGTGCGCATCGCCGGGACGGATATCCGTGAAGTCTCGACGCTGGACCTGCGCCGGCAGATAGCGGTCGTCACCCAGGAAACCGTGCTGTTCAACGAGACCATCCGGCGGAACATTGAGCTGGGACGTCCGGGCGCGACAAATGCGGAGATTGAAGCCGCGGCGCGGCACGCTTACGCGCATGACTTCATCATGGAGAAACCGCAGGGTTACGACACGGTCATTGGCGAAAAAGGCGTCATGCTTTCGGGCGGCCAGCGGCAACGCATTGCCATCGCGCGGGCGATTGTCCGGGACGCGCCGATTTTGATTCTCGATGAAGCCACCAATGCGCTGGACTCGGAATCGGAGCACATTGTGCAGGTGGCGCTGGAGGAATTGATGAAGGGGCGGACGACGGTTTGCGTGGCGCACCGGCTTTCGACGATCCAGAAGGCGGACGTCATCGTGGTGCTGGATCAGGGACGCATCGTGGAGACGGGGTCGCACGAGGATTTGCTGGCGAAGAACGGGCTTTACCGGAAACTGCATGAACTGCAATCGCAGGGTGAAATAAAATGAAGGCACTGGTCACGGGCGGGGCGGGATTTATCGGGTCGCATCTGGCGGAGGCGTTGTGCCGGCGCGGGGTAGAGGTGGTGGCGTTGGACGATCTCTCGCTGGGGAACGCAAAGAACCTGGACTGGAAGAAGAGCGGCGACGCGCTGGAGTTTGTCCAGGGCGATGTCGTGGATGGCCAGCTCGTGCGGCGGTTGATGGCGGGCTGCGACTGGGTTTTCCATGAGGCGGCGATGCCATCGGTGCCGCGCTCGGTGGCGGAGCCGTTGAAGAGCAACATGCAAAATCTCGACGCCGCGCTGCAAATGCTGGTGCTGGCGCGCGAAGCGGGGGTGAAGCGTTTTCTGTTCGCGTCGTCGTCATCGATTTACGGGGACACGGAAGTCGTGGCGAAGCACGAACAATTGCCGCCGAATCCTCTTTCGCCATACGCGCTGCAAAAATACGCGGCGGAAAAATACGGACAGTTGTTTCACCGGCTTTACGATTTGCCGACGGTGAGCCTGAGATATTTCAATGTGTTCGGCCCGCGGCAGGCGTTCAATTCGCCGTATTCGGGGGTGATTGCGAAATTTTGCACGGGGATGCTGGAAGGCAAGGCGCCGTTGATTTATGGGGACGGCCAGCAATCGAGGGACTTCACGTATAT
>DATMLG010000435.1:0-16485 GCA_035570675.1 Verrucomicrobiia bacterium
AGGGACAGACACAGTTCTGGGGTTATGTGCTTGCCGCGCGGTCGGGGCTGCTTTCGAAGGATTTGACCCTCGGCGCATTCGCGAGTCTGGCAGCGCGCCTGGACACGGACGCCGGCCGCACGTGGCGTCCGCTGGCCGACACGACGGACGATCCCATCATCGCCCAGCGCTCGCCGAAGGGCTGGCGAAGCTGGCAGCGCGCCGAGGATTATTACAACGAGGGACTGCTGATCTGGCTGGATGCGGACAGCCTCATCCGCGAACGTTCGCACGGCGCCCGCTCGCTGGATGATTTCGCGCGCGTTTTTTTCGGAATGAACGACCGCGATTGGGGTGAATTGACGTATAACTTCGATGATGTGGTTCATGCGCTGAATCAAGTTCAGCCGAATGACTGGGACGCGTTTCTCCGGACGCGCCTGGAACAGGTGAGTGACCACGCGCCCATGGATGGAATTGTTCGCGGCGGCTATAAATTGGTCTATACCAATACGCCGAGCGAGTGGTTCAAGGCTGTGGAAAAAGCCCGCAAGATTACGGTGCTCAGCTACTCCGGGGGGTTGATACTGGGCGCGGATGGGGAGATCGCGGAAGTGGCCTGGGACAGCCCGGCTTTCAATGCCGGTCTTACACCGGGCACGCATATTATTGCGCTTAACGGTCATGCCTTCGACACCGACAAGTTCAAGGACGCGCTCAAGGCCAAAAAATCACCCCTCAGCCTGCTGGTAAAGACCGGCGACATTTATCGGACTGTCAATCTCGACTACGATGGCGGATTGCGCTATCCGAAGCTGGAGAAAACCGGTTCCGGTCCGAGCAGCCTTGATGACCTCCTTGCCCCCAAACCATGAATGATATGAAACGCCGTAATTTTCTTTCTGGATGTGTCCGCGCCAGTGTTGCCACCGGCTTCTGGTTTGCGGGTCGTCAGCTTGCCTCCGCGCAGACCAATGCCCCTGCGCCCGCCAATGTTCCGCCGCCCGCGCCGCGGCCGGCGGGAGGGCAGGGGCAGGACTGGGCGGCGCTGGGACGGTACCGTCAGGAAAACGCACAGTTGCCGCCGCCGGCGGAGGGCGAGAGCCGCGTGGTGTTCATGGGCGATTCGATTACCGACGCCTGGGGACGGAGATATCACGGATTTTTTCCGGGCAAGCCGTATGTCAATCGCGGCATCAGCGGCCAGACGACGCCGCAGATGTTGATTCGTTTCCGGCCGGATGTCATCGCGCTCAAGCCGAAGGTGGTGGTGATTTTGGCGGGAACGAACGATCTGGCCGGGAACACGGGACCGATGACGCCGGAGGAGATTCTGGGCAACCTCATTTCGATGGCCGAGCTGGCCAAGGCGAATGGCATTCGCGTAGTACTCGCGTCCATATTGCCGGCGAATGATTATCCGTGGCGACCTGAACATCCAAATCCGTCAGACAAAATTATTGCGCTCAACGCGATGATCAAGGACTACGCGGAAAAGAACGGCCTGGTTTATCTGGATTATTTTTCAGCGCTGGTGGATGAGCAGAATGGACTCAAGAAGGAGTACGCGCAAGACGCGGTGCATCCGAATCAGGCCGGATATGATGTGATGGGACCGCTGGCGGAGAAGGCGATTGAGCAGGCATTGCAGGGGCAGTGAAAGCAGGAACAGCAACTTATGCTGCTTTTTTTAAGCCTTCCCATTTCACCGTCCATGAACCGTCGGCGGGAAAACCTGGCGCGTGGCCGGTCGGGCCGCCATCCCAGCCCGCCGCCATCATGGCGACCGCCCAGAGCAGGCCGCCGGTGGCGGGCAGATAGGGACGCGAACCGGAATTGTTGAAGCCGTTGGCCAGGCAGACGTTGCGGGGATGATCCAGCAGCAGCGCATCCACCGCATCCTGTGGCCGGCCCAAGCGTGCCGCGGTCATTGCCAGCATGGTGAAATCGTTGCCCCAAATTTGCCACGGCACGCCGTTCTTGAAGTCGGCCCAGATTGCGTCGAAGGAATGTTGCATGGCTTGGGTGTCAATTTCATCACCACGCATGCAGCCGTAAGCTTCCAGCCAGGCCGGGCGGCTGTGTGTGTTCTTTTGGTATGCAGGGAATGGCTCGGAATCGACACACAGCCCGTTCACGACGGGCGGTTTGGACAATTTGGCCAATATGGCGTCCCACTTTGGCTCGCGCGGCAAGCCCATCCGCTCGCGCCAAAGCTGCGCGGTGCGAAGGCCGTAAAACCAATAGGAGAGTTCGACGGTGGAGTTATACGTTTCGTTCCAGGGAGTAGATTCCGACCCGGTCAGCAGGGGCGGCCCGAGAATGTATCGCCCGGTTTTGTCATCCCACCACACGAAATCGGCCATGAACTCCGCCGATTCCATGACAATATGCTTGAACTGTTCCAAGGTCGCCGGTGTGGGCGTTTCGCGATACATCAACTCGGCCCAGTAAATGGCGTGACCCTGCTGGGTCATGCGGAAGGGGTTTTGATTGGAAGGCGATTCCCACTTTGGTTCGGGCGAGACCATTTTCATCCAGCGCGTGCCCCGGTAACCCTGCTTCGCGGCCTGTCGGCGCGCCGACTCCAAACCGGGGCCGCGAAACCATTTCATCCAACCGGCGAGCAAGGGGGCGCGTCCCCATGACATAAAATGCGCGCCGTGCCACAGGGTCATCTCCAGATGAAACTTTCCATACCAACTGTTGGAAAACAAACCGCTCTCCTGCGGCGGCGATGAACCGGTGGAATTGACCGCAGTGAGGTATTGGGAGAGGACGATGCGCCGCTCCAGTTCGTGCCAGCGCGGGTCCTTGCTCGCAGACAGGTCAATCGCGCCGCCAGAATTCCAAAACTCCGGCCAGTGTTCTGCGGCAGTGTTGGCGGTTTCAGTGAAGTCGGGCAGCCTGCCCAACGGCTGCCCGCCAAAGCCGGCGACAAAATTGAATTCCTCGACTGTCCGGGCGGGCATCAGCACAAACTGATGCGGCCCGGTCGAAGACCATTGTCCCGAGTTCCAGGCAATCGAGACATGATGGCGATCGGCATCGAGTGTTCGCGTCAAGTCCGCTCGGGTGCCATGGAGTGCTGCTTCGGTGCGATGTTTGGCGTCGGTGTCCGCGCTCCAAGTGGGATTGCATTTGTCGCTTTCCACGTAAGGGAAGCGCCAGAACACGTTCAGCCGGCCTGACGCCATTAGTGGAGACTGCGCCCGGACCGCCACCAAATCCAATTTGGGATGACAACAGGTCGTCACTTCCACCGGGACGCCCTCCAGTTTGAATGAGCTGGTCACCGTGCCGAGCCAGAGGTCGAGCGTTTGTTGGAGGTCCTGAAGGTCAGCGGGGCCGGCGGATGTCCCGTCGGCCTTCAGCAATTCAAATCCGATCCGGCCGAGATGCAAACGGTGCGGGGCGCGGCGATACCATTCATAGGCCGCCTTGGCCCGCGCCTGCTGTTGCGGTGTCCAATCGGGATCGGGAATTTGTCCGCAGGCATACTTTGCCTTGTGTCTGCCGCCGGAAACAACTTCGCGCAAAGTTTCCTCCTCACGGAAATTTTCAGGATTTGGAAAGGTATGCCAGGCCCAGTCGGAATAGGTGCCCAGATCATCAGCGAAGGACTGCAACCCGGTGGCATCCATCGCAAAGGCGAAACTGCCGTTGCCGACTTGGAGCGGGTTGTCGCGGTCATAGACGTTGAGAATAACATTGTGCCGCGACACCAGCGCGTGGCGGTCGATGGGGGTGTCATGGGATGGTTGATTTGTATCCGCTGCCCAAGTGACCGTCGGAGCCAGTCCCAAGCTTGAAGCAGCGAGGGAGGTGTTGCGGATGAATTCTCTTCGGTTCACAAAAGTGGCTGCTGTGTTTTAACAGGGTTTCCGACGAAAGGGCCAACCATTTTCTCTTTTGGCCCGACCAGCAGCATGAGGAAACACTCTGCTCGTTTTGCACTTGATTTGGGCTGTGATGTGGCGGAACGTGAACCGCAGCAGGAGGGCGTGCACGGTGAGCCGTGAGCCGTAAGCGGTGAGCAGTGAAGAGGAAGCGCGCGAGTTCTTTGACAACCTATAAAACCGTGAGCGGTAAGCAGTGAGCTGTGAGCAGCAATGATCGCCTAGTAGTACCGCATTGTGTCGCATAAATTGATGCAAGTAGTTGATTTCCCACATCTAAGTGCGGAATTCGGAGTGCGGAGTGCGAAATGTCACTCGGAGTCTGGGCCGCTTGGGGCCGCTTCAGCATTAGGCCCGAGGCACGGGGCGTCAGGTGCGAGGGGGCGATGAGCCAGTTCGACGCAAGTGGTTGATTTCCCGGATATTCGTTGTGGAATTGGCGGGGGAGGACGGGTTTTGGGGAATGGAAATTTGGTTGGAAGGGGCCGGCTTTTAGGCCAGAGTTTCCGCTCGTTTCCACTAGGGCATGGTGGAATAATCAGAATCAGCTAATGAAACGAACGCATCATTGCAATGAGTTGCGCCCGGCGAACATCGGGCAGACGGTCACATTGTCGGGCTGGGTCCATTCCCGGCGCGACCTCGGCGGCCTCATCTTTATTGACATCCGCGACCGCGAAGGCCGCACGCAGACGGTTTTCGACCCGTCGGACCTGGCCCGGGAACTGTTCGACCAGGCTTCGGCGTTGCGGAGCGAGTGCGTGGTAAGCATCACCGGCAAGGTGCGCCAACGTCCCGCCGGCACGAACAACGCGAAAATCCCCACTGGCGAAGTTGAGGTGGGGGCGTTGTCGTTCGAGGTGTTGAACATGGCGGAAGTGCTGCCGTTCCCGGTGGACGACCCGGAAGTGTCGGCGAAGGTGAATGAGGAATTGCGCCTGCAATATCGTTACCTGGATTTGCGCCGGCCGGAGATGGCGCGCAATCTCAAGGTGCGCAGCAAGGTGGCGACGGCGACGCGGGTTTACATGGACGAGCACGGCTTTCTGGAAGTGGAGACGCCGACCTTGTTCAAATCCACGCCCGAGGGCGCGCGCGAATTTTTGATACCGAGCCGCCGCGAGCCGGGCAAGTTTTACGCGCTGCCGCAGTCGCCGCAGCAGTTCAAGCAGATTCTGATGGTGGCGGGGGTGGAGCGGTATTTCCAACTGGCGCGCTGTTATCGCGACGAGGACCAGCGCGCGGACCGGCAGCTTGAGTTCACGCAGGTGGACATCGAGATGTCGTTCATTGAGCGCGAGGACATTTACGCGCTGATCGAGGGGCTGCTCAAGAAGGTCTGGAAGACGGCGTTGAACATGGACATTCCGACGCCGTTCAAGCGGCTGTCGTTTGCCGAGGCGTTGAACTGCTTCGGCATTGACAAGCCGGACACGCGGTTCGGCATGGAGCTGGTGGATTTCACCGAGGAATTTCGCGCGAGCACCTTCAAGGTGTTCAGCGGGGCCGTTGCCGCGGGCGGGGTGGTGAAGGCGCTGAACGCCAAGGGCCTGGCCGACGCCACGCAGGGACAGATTGAAACGATGACCGAATACGCGAAGAGTTTCGGCGCGAAGGGCCTGGCGTTCATCAAGGTGGAAAAGGGCGAGTGGAAATCGCCGATCGTGAAATTTTTCAACGACGCGGAAAAAGCGGCGTTGATGCAGAAGCTGGCGATTGAGGAGGGGGACTTGATTCTGTTCGCCGCGGACCAATGGCTGACGGCATGCGAAATCCTGGGGAAAATCCGGTTGTATTGCGCCGACGTGCTGAAAGGGCAGGGGAAGCTGACGATTGACGCGAACCGCTTTGATTTCCTCTGGGTGGTGGATTTTCCGCTGCTGAGCTTCGACAAGGAGCAGAACCGGTGGTATTCGAGCCATCATCCGTTCACCGCGCCGGTGGCGGAAGATGCGGCGCTCTTGCTGAGCGATCCAAAAAAAGTGCGCGGCCAGCATTACGACATCGTCGTGAACGGCACCGAACTTGGCGGCGGGTCGATCCGAATTCATCAGCCCGAGTTGCAGAAGACCGTCTTCGAACAGGTGCTGCAAATTCCGCCGGACATGGTAAAGGCGCGCTTCGGTTACATGCTGGAGGCGTTTCGTTACGGAGCGCCGCCGCACGGAGGGATTGCGCTGGGCTTCGACCGAATGATTGCGATTCTGTGCGGCACGCCGAGCATTCGCGATGTCATTGCGTTTCCGAAAACCGCCAAGGGCACGGATTTGATGACCGATTCGCCGGCAATGGTGGAACCGAAGCAATTGCGTGACCTGCACATTGAATTAAAGGTGGCGAAGAAGGAACAGGGCGGGGAATGACCTCGCTGGCCGGCTCAAAAGGACGAATCTTGTTTGTGCTGCTGGCGGCGGCATGGATTTTGCCGGGCACAGTCGCGCGCACCCCATGGAAGGCGGACGAGGCCTACACGTTCGGGCTGGTGCATCACATCGTGGAAAGCGGGGACTGGGTGATTCCGGAACTGGGCGGGGAGCCGTTCATGCAAAAGCCGCCGGTGATGTTCATCACGGCGGCCATCTGCGGCAAAATATTTGGAGGACTGCTGGGGACCGACACGGCGTTCCGGCTGGCGGTCGTGATTTTTCAGACGCTGACGCTGGTGTTTGTGGGCGTCGGCGCGCGGGAACTGGTCGGGCCGGGAAAGGGGTGGTACGGGCCGGCGCTGTTCATGGGCTGCCTGGGATTCGTGCAGCTCTCGCACATGTTGATTTGCGATGTGTCGCTGGTGACGGGATTTGCGATTGCGTTCGCGGGGCTGGCAATGTCCGGCCGACGCGGAGTCATGGGCGGAATTCTGCTGGGCACAGGTTCAGGCATTGCCTTCATGTCCAAGGGGCTCATCGGTCCGGGATTGATTGGGCTGACGGCGATGCTGCTGCCGTTTTGCGGGCCGCACTGGAGAACGGCGCGTTATGCGACGGCGCTCGGTGTGGCGGCGGTGGCGTCGCTGCCGTGGGTTTTCATCTGGCCGATTGCGGTGTACGAACGGTCGCCGGAATTGTTCAAGCAATGGTTTCTGGACAACAACCTCGCGCGATTCGTTGGCTCGGCGGCGGTGCATCGCCCGAACAACCTCGGGCTGGCGGGCGACCGTTACAATTTTTTTCTGGCATTTCCGTGGTTTACGTGGCCGGCGTTTCCGCTGGCCTGTCTCGCGTTCTGGAAGGAACGCCGCGCCGCCTGGCGGGAACCGGGAGTGCAACTCGGGGTGGTGGGCCTGATCGTGATTCTGGCGGTGTTGAGCACCTCACGAAACAGCCGCACGCTGTATGGACTGCCAATGCTGGTGCCGGCGTGTTTGCTGGGGGCGCGCGGGGTAGCCCTGTTGACGCCCGCATGGACGGCGCGACTGCGCATCGCCTGCGCGGTTGCATTTGGCATCGCGGTGTTTGCGGCGTGGGTGTTTTGGATGGTGCAGTTGTTTGGCTGGTTGCCGGCGAATTTGTGGCAGCACATTCATGAACAGGTGCCGAACTACGCACCGGTGTTTCAATTCTGGGCCTTCCTTGCGGCGCTGGCGGCGACGGCCGGCTGGGCGTGGTGGATTTGGCGTCAACCCCGGGATGATGGCCGGACGGTCGCGATTAACTGGTGTTCCGGCGTGTCCCTGTGTTATCTCCTTTACATGACGCTGTATCTGCCGCTCGCGGAAGCGAACATGTCCTACCGGCATCTGGCGCCGTTTCGTCAGACAGTCGCGGACATCCATTCGCCGGTGATGAGCCGGGGTCTCGGCGAACCGCAGCGCGCCATGTTTGATTATTATTGCGGGCTGACCACGACGCGGCTTGAGGTCCATCCAGAGGCGAATGACGACTGGTTCCTGACGCAGACGGAATATCGTGAGCCGAAGGGGCGCGTGTTAAAGGGCGCACCCTGGAAACTGGTCTGGGAGGACGTCCACAGCGGCAAGGAACTTTTCCGGCTTTACCATCGCGAAGCCGCTGCACAGCCCTGAAAAAAATTGCGTGAACAATCCAACCACGCCAACAACTCCCGCTTCGACGCCGTGGCTCTCGGTTGTTCTGCCGTGCTACAACGAGGGCGAGGTCATCGTCGAAACGCATCGGCGCGTCACGGCAGTTTGCCGGGCGACGGGCCGGACTTATGAATTGATCGTGGTCAATGACGGTTCGACCGACGACACGCGGGCCAAGTTGGTGGAGCTTGCGAAAGCCGACCCGCAACTGGTCATCGTCAATCTCTCGCGCAATCATGGTCATCAGGCGGCGCTGTCCGCCGGGCTGCATTTTACGCGGGGCGATCGTATTTTGATCATGGACGCGGATTTGCAGGACCCGCCGGAATTGCTCCCGGAGATGCTGCAAAAGATGGATGCGGGCGCGGACGTGGTTTACGCGCAGCGGCGGACCCGGTTTGGCGACGCGCTGTTGAAACGGATTTTTTGCGCGGTTTATTACCGGCTGCTGCACTGGCTCGCGGACACGCACATTCCATTGGACACGGGCGATTTCCGGCTGATCAGCCGGCGCGTGCGGGATTTGATTGTGGCGATGCCGGAGCGGCAGCGGTTTATCCGCGGTATGGTAAGCTGGGTCGGGTTCCGGCAGGAGCCGATTTTGTACGACCGGGACGCGCGGTTTGCGGGGCAGACGAAGTACCCGTTCAGCAAACTGGTGTCGCTGGCGGTAGATGGAATCTTGTCATCGACATGCAAGCCGCTTCGATTTGCGCTGCCGGTGGGAGTGGCGGGAATTTCGCTGAGCCTGGTGTTTGGAATTTACGCCCTGATTTCGTGGCTGTTTGTGAGCCGGACGCCGCAGGGTTGGTCGAGCATGATGGCCGCCGTGGCGTTTTTTGGCGGTTCGCAACTGGTCGTGCTGGGCATTTTGGGCGAATATCTGGGGCGGATTTATGAACAGACCCGTGGACGGCCGCTTTTTCTGGTGGAATCCGTGGTTCGTTCGACTGACGAACCGCCGGCGACCCCCAAAATCTGACGCGTTTCCGGTCTCGCATTGGGGGAGGTGAGGCAGGATTAGACATTCTGCAAGGAAGGATTATTTCCGACGGTGGTTGGCACGCAAAATGTTCACATTTTTTCCGAACAGTGCGGCGAGAGTGAAGAAAGGGAAATGATTGAGCGTCCAATGGACGGCCGCATGACAAAAATGATGTTATGAGAATCAGCCCGGAACCACTTCATCCGCTGCGCAGTTGGCGGGAACTATGGCAATCACAGCCGACCGCGAGCGGGCCTGGCAACCAGGAACACGCCGCTGCACAGACTTCTCATTGGAAGCAGCCAAAACGGGCTCGATTCAGCTGGTTCAGCCACCTTTTCCACCGGGATTCGCAAAAATAAGAGTCTTCCCGCCCCGGATTCGTTAAAGCTTCTTCACGCTTCGTTTTTTCCAAGCCAGGCCTTTTTTGCCCCGATTGAGGAGGCACTGTCTCAAAATAGACCAGCCTGCGCGGCCGGCAATCCCCCAAGCGGACCAGTCCCTCCTGAATAAAATCGCCCCGGTCCCAGTTTTACCCCGCAGCGTCTTTGCGGCCAGTGCCCATGAAATCGAGATAGTCGATGAGTTGCTTCTTCATTTCCTTGCGTGAAACAATGGCATCGATCAACCCGTGATCGAGAAGAAATTCCGCCGTCTGAAATCCCGGCGGCAGTTCCGCCTGCGTGGTGTCCTTGATGACGCGCGCACCCGCAAATCCAATATCCGCGCCCGGTTCGGCGATGATCAGGTCGCCCACGCTGGCGTAACTGGCCATGACACCGGCGAATGTCGGATTCGTCAGCACGCTGATGTACGGCAGGCGGCATTTGGCGTGGTAGGCCAGCGCGCCGCAGGTCTTGGCCATCTGCATCAGGCTGAACATGCCTTCATACATCCGCGCGCCGCCGCTGCTTGAAATGATGATGACCGGGAGCGCCTTCTCGGTCGCCTTTTCAATGAGCCGCGTCAGCTTTTCACCCACCACGGAACCCATTGACCCGCCCAAAAACTTGAATTCCATCACGCCCAGGCCGACGCGGTGCTCGCCGATCTTGCCAATGCCGGTCACCACGGCATCCTTCTGTCCGGTTTTTTTCTGGTTGTCGGTCAGTTTGGAGGCATAAGTCGCGACGCCGGTGAATTCCAGCACGTCCACGCTGGTCATTTCGGCGTCCATTTCCTCGAACGAACAGGTTTCCACCAACGAGTGAATGCGTTCGCGCGCGCCAATCTTGAAATGAAAATCGCACTTGGGGCAGACCTTCAGGTTTTCATCAAGCTCCTTGTCGAAAACCATCGTCCCGCATTTCTCACACTTGGTCCAGAGGCCTTCGGGGATGTCGCGCTTCTTGGATTTGCCGCCGGCGGGTTTCGGTTTTTTGACAAACTTCGTCTCCGTTGTGGATGCCGGCGGAGTCACGGCCGGTTCGGCGGTTTCCAGACCGAGCGATTTTTTTGTGAAGCTGGTGGTGGTCATGGGGAGAATGACAGAGTTATGGTTCTTGAACGACGATGGAAGGTGAGGCTCCAACGGGACCTTCGGCGCAATTCCCAGATTGGCTTTCAAAGTTATAAAATGACCGCGCTGCGTGCATAAGATTCATAATCCCCGTGCCACGGTCCAAACACACACCTCCCGGGCGCCCAAGTCCTTTAATACGCGGGCGCAGGCGCTGGTCGTCGCGCCGGTGGTCAAAACATCGTCCACCAGCACCGCTCGCGGGCGGTTCTCAAGCTTCCTGGCCGAACGCGGGGCGAACGCGTTGCGGACATTGACAGAGCGCTGTTCACGGCTCAGCCGGGTCTGGGTTTCGGTGGGGTGCGCACGCCGGAGCAGAGAGGTGTCCAGCGGAATGCGCGTGGCGCAACTGAGACGGGCCGCCAGGCGTTCGGCCTGATTGAATCCACGCTCGCGCCGTTTGGCCGCATGCAACGGGACCGGGACAATCACGTCCCAGTCTTCCCGCGCAAGCGCAGGCCCTGCCTGGCGGATGAGGAGATCCGCCAGAAACGGCTCAAACCACAGCGCCTGCTGATATTTATAGCGATGAATCACATCCAAAACAAAACCGCCGGTCAGCACCGCCGACCGGGCGGAGCGAAAGTAAAATTCCATGTCGCGGCAATTGCCGCATTTAAACGGCGCGCTGATGTCGCCCTCGTAAGGCAGGCCGCAACGCTCGCAGAACGGGGGCTTGATAAAACGGACCTTCTGCCAGCAGGGCACGCAGACGAAACCTTCGTTGACAGTTGCACGCTCATCACCGCAAATTTGACACACTTCAGGATAAACGAAGCCCAGCCCGGCATCAAGCCAGTGTTTGACCCAGTTTGCCACGCTCATCCCGCGGCTCCCTCCTCTCTTGGCGCGGTCAGCCAGGGCAACAAAAGCAAGGACGCCAGCAGGATGGGCAATGTTACCCATGCATCGGTCATTTTTTCCGTTCCCCACAGCCAAACATGGCCCGAACCGGCGGAAACGGTGACCAAGTCGAATAATTTCAGCCAGAAAATCCACCCCGCGTGCAGTCCGATGGACAAATACAGATTGCCGGTGCGGTGGTAGGCCAGCCCGAGAATCATTCCGGCGAGGGTCAGGTTCAAAAAGGAGGGAATGGCGCTCAGATTCCCAAAGTTTGTTAGCATTCCGGGCAAAGATTCCAGGCCGGTATGCCAGGTGATCGGGCCGGCGGTGTCCGGCCGCCCGAGAAAATGGACGAAGGCATAAAATGCGCTGCTGACAACCAGGGCCGCCTCCCAGGATCCACCCCGGCGCAGCGCGCCGAAAATCGCGCCCCGGAAAAGAATTTCTTCGAGCGTTGCGACCAGCGCGGCCGCGCCGATTGCGCCAAGGATTCCGAGGGCGAATTGTCCGGCATGCAACCCGGGATTAAACCGGCGGGCGCCGGCCACAACTGCAATGGCCGCCACAAACGCAAGCGAACTGAAACCCAGCGCCAGGCCGGTGGTCAGCAAACCCCATTGTCCGGAAGGTCGACACAGACCCACATCGCGCCAGGATTTGGCCTGAACTGCCCGGACCAGCGGCCAGATCGCAATCAGCCCCAGGCCAAGCAATGCGCGATCCACGTAACGATGAAAAGGTTTGTGCGCCAGGGCCGATGCCGGCAGCAGATATTGAACGAGCCAATAAAGCCACGGCGCCAGCAGCGCGCCGCCCAGAAAAACCATCACGATGAGCAGCAGCAGGGTACGGTACGGGCGCATTTGGATTGGCTTGTAAAACCGGTTCGCAGGCCTGGTTGCCGTCTGAATCTGCCCGGCCCCACCCGGCAGATTCTCCATCACCGCAGGACCTAACCTTAAGGACTGGCCCGGCAGCGTGAAAGAAAAAAATGCCCCGTGCGGAAAACGAGTGGCGGAACCTTCAGTATCATGATACATAACCGGACGTGTTTTTTAGTTCTAAGAAAGCCGAGAAGGGGACCGACCCGGTGACGCCGGGCCAGTTCGGACCGTATTACCTGAAGGAACTTATCAACAGCGGCGGCATGGCGGACATCTGGCTGGCGACTGACCGCGAACTCCAGACCTGCGCCTTGCGGCGGTTGCATGATGATTTGCGCTCGGATCGCACGTCCCGGAAGCGTTTTTTGGCCGGTTGTGAGGTGCTTTCCCGGATTCACCATCATGATTGCGTCATCGGATATTTCGCGCATGGCAAGATTGAGGGGGCCTTGTATCTGGCCATGGAATATGTCGAGGGCGAGAACTTGAAGCTGATGTACAGCGCCCACGATCCGGTGCTGTTGGAGAACGTGGGCAACATAATCATCGACATGGGCACGGGGCTGGAACACGTTCACGAGAGCGGGTTCATGCACCTGGATTTCAAACCGGAGAACGTGCTTGTCACGCGCAACGCCAGCGTCCGGCTGGTGGATTTTGACCTGGCGCGGCCCATCCCCAAGTCTCCCAGGAAGCTGGATAAAAATCCCGGGACGCCGGCCTACATGGCCCCCGAGCAGTTGATGCGGGAACCCGTGGATCAACGGGCCGATATTTTTGCATTCGGGGTGGCCACCTACGAATTGCTGACGAACCACAAACCTTTCCCCGGTGACAAGCCTTCAGAAATCCTCGCCAGTCAGATGGACAGTGCGTCCCTGGTGCCGCCGCGGGAGTATAACCCTGACATCCCGGCCGATCTTGAAAAGGTGATTCTAAAATGCCTGCAGCAGGATCCGGAATTGCGTTATCCAATGATGACCATGCTGATGCATGATTTGAAGTCCGCCCTCTACGTTTAAAAGTCCGCCTACGGTTCGGGCGTCCATTCCACGGCGGTGCTGTTGAAATCCGAGGCGTGGGAAAAATAATCGATGTGCTCGATGAGATCGTAGAGTTCGCTCAGGTCGAGGCTCTTGACAACACAGGCATTGGCCCCCAGCCGATGGGCCTGGTCGAAGTCGCTCAGATTCTTGGTGCCGCTCAGGACCACCACCGGGAGGTTCTCGAGACCCTGTTGCGCCCGTATCCACTGCAAAACCTCAAATCCGGACATGGTGGGAAGCTTCAAATCCAGAATTGCCAGGCAGGGCAGGGGATGCTGGCTGCGCTCTGTGAAACTGCCCTTGCCGCCCAGATAATCCACCGCCTGCTCGCCATCAGGAACCACCCGGATCGGGTTGTTAATGCCCCATTTCTTGAAGGCCGCCTGCACCAGGCTGGCGTCTTCCGCACAATCTTCCACGAGCAAAATCAGGTTTTCTTCCATACCAAATGCCGGCAACCGTCAACTTCGCGCCTTTCGCTTACATCCTACTAAGACTCCCGGCAATTTGCAAAGGTTAACAATTATTTTTTCGGGAAAGGACGGGCGCTTTGTCCCCGGTGAGGCGGTCGGTGTCCCGATTTGCTCCACCATGGAATCCGGCCCGGCATGGGTGAATCCGCGATTGACACGCCGCCGCGCTGTCTTTAATTTTTGCCGGCAAATACCGTGCGATGCCCCGAATTTGCGATTCGGGGATTTTTATTGCACGGCGCGCGCCCGGACCGTGAACGCGGGTGCGGCGGCTTTATGGCTGATTAAACTATGTCGAACACAATTTTGGTGGGCGCCCAGTGGGGCGACGAGGGCAAGGGCAAGATCATTGATGTATTGACGGAGGATGCGGACATCGTTGTTCGCACCCAGGGGGGCAACAACGCCGGGCACACGGTCTTCATTGGCAGTCGAAAATACGTGCTGCACCTGATTCCCTCAGGCATCTTGCGCCGGAACAAGACCTGCGTGATTGGCAGCGGCGTGGTGATTGATCCGGTGAGCCTCGTCGGGGAGATTCAGGATCTGCGGCGCATGAAGGTCAAGGTGGATGGCAACCTGCTCATCAGCGAAACCGCGCACCTGGTGTTTCCCTATCACCGCGAACTCGACGAGCAACGGGAGATTTTGAAGGGAAAAAATAAAATCGGCACCACCAAGCGCGGCATCGGGCCGGCGTATGGCGACAAGGCCGCGCGCACCGGCCTGCGCATGATTGATTTGATCAATCCCGAACGCTTCGAGGTGTTGTTGAAATCCCGCATCAAGGAAAACAACGAAGTGCTCAAAGCCTTCGGCGCCAAACCGATTTCGTTCGCCAAAGTGCTCGCCGATTACCGCCTGGCGGGTGATCGTCTGCGGCCGTTTGTGGCCAACACCGTGGTGATGTTGAACCATGCCAGCGAGAACGGCGCGAACATCCTGTTCGAAGGCGCGCAGGGAACCTTTCTCGACATTGATCATGGAACCTATCCGTTTGTGACGTCGTCGAACACCACTGCCGGCGGGGCCTGCACGGGTTCGGGCGTTGCGCCGCACCGCATGGACCGCGTCGTGGGCGTCATGAAGGCCTACACCACCCGCGTCGGCGAAGGGCCCATGCCGGCGGAGAACGCGGAAATTGCGGACATGCTGCACGCGATGGGCCGTGAATTCGGAGCGACCACCGGCCGCGCGCGGCGTTGCGGGTGGTTTGATTCCGTCGCCACCCGGCACGCCACGATGGTCAACGGTATTGACGAACTGGCCGTGACCAACCTCGATGGCCTAGACGGATTGGAAACCATCAAGGTCTGCATCGGCTATCGCATTGGTTCCAAGCGTTATGATTACATGCCGAACGACATTGCGGTGCTCGCGCAATGCGAACCGGTTTACGCGGATTTTCCCGGCTGGCTGACTCCCACCAATCGCGTCCGCGAATGGAAGAAACTTCCATCCAAGGCGCGCGCTTATTTGAAGGCCATTGCCGAACTGACCGGCGCGAAGCTGACCATTGCATCCGTCGGCCCTTCGCGGGACCAGACCATATTCCTCTAATTGTGTGTGAACCGCGCCCGGGCGGCCAAATAATGTTGTTCCGCCGTTAGGCAACATTTATAGTGCGCCACACCTGATGAGCCCAAGCCCGAGCCACCTTTCCCCGGAAGCACTGGCGGGATTGCCGCGCCATGTCGCCATCATCATGGACGGCAATGGCCGCTGGGCGAAGGAGCGTCATTTGCCACGCGTCGAAGGCCACCGTGAAGGGGCGGAATCCGTACGCGCGGTGATCCGGACGGCCGGTGAATTGGGCATCAAATATCTCACCCTGTACGCGTTTTCGGTGGAAAACTGGAACCGCCCCAAGGACGAGGTGGACACGTTGATGAAGTACCTGGCGCACTATATGAAGACGGAATTCGCCGAACTCAACCGCAACAACGTGCGGCTGGAAGTCATCGGACAAATTCACCGGTTGCCGGAATTTGTCCAGAAGCAGTTGAAGAAAACCCAGGACGCGCTCGCGAAAAACAACGGCCTGACGCTCATCATGGCCCTGAGTTACGGTGGAAGGACGGAAATTGTGGAAGCGGTGCGAAGCATCGCCTCCAAGGTGAAGCGTGGCGAGTTGGAGCCGGCGGACATTACCGAGCAGGTGATGGCGGACCATTTATACACGCGCAAATGGCCGGACCCGGACGTGCTGATCCGCACCAGCGGGGAAATGCGTGTTAGCAATTTTCTATTGTGGCAAATTTCCTACGCGGAACTAGTGGTCACGCCCACGCTCTGGCCGGATTTTCGCAAGGCCCAGTTTTACGCCGCGCTGGAGGAATATCACCATCGCCACCGCCGCTTCGGCGGTTTGTGATTAGAGCGCTCTGGTGCCGGAATGTGGATAAGTTTTCTCCGCGTGGACACTCCTTGTCTAACCCCACATGAGATATTCACGGGAGTAAAAGGCAGCAGACGCCAGGGAGCCTTGGTAATATGAGGGAATAAAAGCTTCAGCCGTTCCTTCGGAACTCGGGGATATTTGTGCTGTCTTCCCGGCGATAAATCGCCGCGCTATTGTCAGACATCCCTCCGGGATGGTGGGACTTGAACGGATTGTCCTCAGCCACTTTTTATAACGCCTTCCTCCAATCGTCTCGACAGTTGGGGCTTAATCGCTAATCTCTGCGCGTATGCCGGACGACAAATCAAGCAGCGCGCCGCCCCTGTCCAAGGGCCGCATCTTCGCGCGCCGGCTTTTCAGTTTCGTCGTGCTTTGGTCCATCATTCTGGGCGCGATGTTTTCCGGCAATGA
>DATMLG010000436.1:0-3362 GCA_035570675.1 Verrucomicrobiia bacterium
TTGTTGCCGTGTTGCGCGAGTCGCAACGCAAGCTGGTTGAACGGCGGCACAATCTTCCGGCGCAAGCTTTCCACCCAGCGTTCCAATTCCGGGTCGCCGGGAATGGCAATCGGCTTCTGCCAGACCGGCCCGTTCCAGCCGTGCGCCAGCGCCTCATTTTCCAGCCGGTCAATTTCTGCGTCCTCCCCGGGGATAAGCCCGGTCTTGAGGGCGGCGAACCAGTCGTCCCGCGCCCAGGAATAAGCGACCGTGCGAAGGGCATTGCGGGTCAATTCGGCCAGCGGATGATGCGAGACGGCTTCGCGGCGGTCGAGAAAGACCGGAATGCCGTAGCGGCCAAAAATCGTGGCGATGGCCGTGTGATAATCCTGCAGCCGCCGCGCCAGCACGGTGACTTCGCGGTAACGCCCGCCGGCGCGGACGAATCGTAATATCTCCCGCGCCGCCAGCGTGGCTTCGGCCTCCGGGTTGGCGCAAGCGACCACGCGCAGGGCGGACTTCAACTCGCCCGCTTTGCCGGAAAATGCTCTGGGATCGGCCCAATTTGCCTCAAGGTGCCGCAACACCGGGTTGTCGCGGAAACGTCCGTGTTTGAGATCGCGCGACAACACTTCGTTTGTGATCCGGCAATCCGGCAGTCGGGCGAGTTTGTCGCGGCAGCGTTGATACATCTGCCGGACCGACGACCAATGCGACAGCCAGGAAACTTTTTCGGTGGGGACATGGTCGAGGCAGAAGGTGACGGCGGCATGCGGGGCGGCGGGCAATATTTCGGCAAGCAAATCCAGCTCCTGCGGCGACATTTCGGTGAAGCCGTCCACCCACAATCCGCCGAGTTCAAGGCGCGGATGCGGCGTGCGCAAAGTTTCCGTCGCAAAATCCAGCAAATGCTCGGCATCCTGCAATTTGCGATCGGCGAGCCAGTCCAGATAATCGCGCAGCAGCGTCGCGAGGTCATGCAGTTTGAAGGCCAGGCCTTCGGCGTCGCGCGTTTCCTCCGCGAGCGCGCTGAGGGATTCCGGGGTCTGTTGCTGGCGCTGAAGTTCGCGCAACGCGAGGCTGAGATGTTGCGCGAAACCGGTGAGTCGCGCGCTGGCGCGGAAGAGCTTGAGTTGGTCCCGCTTTTTCGCCAGCAACCCGCGCAACACCATGAGCCGGCCTTCCTCGTCCAGCATGCGCGGCGGGGATTTTTGCAACTGCTCAAAAATAAAAAAAGCCAGACGCTCGAAGGAAAGAATGTGCAGCCGGGCGTAGCCGGGCAGGCTGGTGTCAGTCAGCAACTGCCGTTCGAGTTGGTAGGTGGTCTGTTTGGGAGCGAGGAGCAGCAACGGCGGGCCGTCCGGCGCGGCGAGCAACGCGGCGCGAATTTCCGAGAGACAGCGGAAGGTCTTGCCGCTGCCGGCGGGGCCGAGGATGAAACGCGCCTGCACGCGCTGGTTTTAACCGCAAATCCGCCGGGACGCAAAGGGGAACCCTGATGCCGCAGCCGGCGATGTCAGACCTCCACTATTTTGCCGGGGCTGGGTTGGATGACCTTGATCTTGGGATGGCGCGCGTGGATTTGCTGTTCAAACCATTTGCGCGAATCGGCATCGCCATGGCCAAGCAACACCACGCGCGGGGAAACCTGGGTGACGAAGTTGAGCAATTCATCGCGGTTCGCGTGCGCGGTAAGATCAAAATCCTCCATTTCACAACGGCGCGTCAACATGCCGCCGCTGGGGCTGAACATGAACGTCTCGCCAAGTTTCGCTTTTTTAAGCCGGCCGCCGGGCGTGTCCTTGTCCGCGTAACCGACAAAAAAGATCGCGTGCCGTTCGTCGCTGGCCATTCGCATCGCCAGGTCGTGCGCGGCGGTGTTTTCGCTCATCATGCCCGCGGTGATGACGAAGATGCGGCCGCCGGAGAGCTTCATTTTTTCGGCCTGGCCCTTTTCAAGGACAACCAGGTTGAGGGCTTCGCGCAACTGCAGGTTGCTGTGGTTGCGATGGGTGCGATGGGCCTCGAGGTCGTAAATTTCCGTGAAGACGCGGCCCAGCCCACCGATGTAAATGGGCTGGTGCTTGATGGTTCCCGCGCGGGTGAGCATGGCCAGCAGCGCGAGAATTTCCTGCGTGCGGCCCAGCGCGAACGCGGGGATGAGAATGCTGCCCTTGCGCTTGAGCACGCGCTCGATGCTGCGCGTCAGCCGCTGAATCTCGCTGGCGCGGGAAAAATTCGGCGCCACGGGACGGTTGCCGCGCGTGGTTTCCATGATGAGCACGTCCGCCTTGATGTCTTCAAAGCGCGCGCCCTTCAGGATGGTCTGGTCGCCAAAGGAAACGTCGCCGGTATAAAAGAGTGTTTGCTTTTGGCCGCGGACCATGATGCCGGCCGAGCCGAGCGCGTGGCCCGCGTCGCAGAATTCCAACGTCGGCGAGGGCAGCCCGGCGCGGCTTTTCTGAAAGGCGGCCCACTCGATCTCGCGGTTGTATTTGAAGCCTTGAAACAGCGGGGCGATGTCGTCCACCTCGTCATGGGTGTAGAGCGGGTAATCCTTGATGCCCGCCTCGTCGCGCTGGCGGGTCATGACGTTCACGGAATTGTGCAGGACCCGTTCGACGAGAAAGTAGCTCAGCTCGGACATCAGGACGTGCGCCTTGCGGAACTGGCGCAACGCCACCGGCAGGGAGCCCACGTGATCATGGTGGCAATGGGAAATCGCGATGGCGTCCACGTCCTCCTTGCCGATGAGGTCGTAGCGTGGAAGGCCGGCGCGGCCTTCGCGTTTGGGATGGGTGCCGGCGTCCATCAGCAGGCGGTGCCCTTCCAGTTCCACAAACCAGGAACTGGCGCCGATGTCGTTGTCCGGATTTAAATTAATGATTTTCATAATGAATAAAGAGTCATGACTTTGAAGTTGCCCGGGCCGGATGGGGCCGGCTTGACGCGGCGTAATCTTCCCGCAGCGCCGGATTTATTGTGCGGCGGTGGCGGGCCGCTTGGCCACGGCGTCCAACAGCGCCTCCGGACTGTCGTATTTGGTCAAGGCGCCGGGCACCTCGAACTCCCGGTCATCCGGCGGGGCCAGTTTCACGTCCCGGAACTTGATGACCATCGTGCTGTCGGCGTCAATCGCCATCAGCATCTGGATCGGGAACGACCTCAGGTCCGTCGCGCTCCAGATCGTCGCATCGGTCTTTTCACCCTTGGCGTTGGTCAGGGTTATTTTGAATTTGGCGCAGTCGTGCCCGCCCACGGTTTCCCGGCCCTCCGGCGTCCGGTCGAACTTGTAGTTTGCGGCCTGGGCCGAGATTTCGTCCTTCGACATGGGAATTTCCGCGTAGGATTTCGCGCGGGGATACACGCTCCAGGTAAGTTTC
>DATMLG010000437.1:0-11312 GCA_035570675.1 Verrucomicrobiia bacterium
TTCCAGTTGTCAAAAGGCGGACATTGGAGTCCCAGAATCCCTTCACCGACTGCAGGCGTCCCAACAGGTGATTATCGGCAACGAACCAATAGACATAAATGCCGCTGATGGTGGTGACCTGGCCGTCGAGGGTATCGGGACGGGTCATCATCATCTTGGTCACCGGCAGATCGTAGGGATGGGGGCTTTGGATGCGGATGGTGTCGGGCCGGGAGTCGTGATCATCAAAATCCCAACCGCTGCCCTGAAGGCAAAACTGCGGTTTGTGGATGCTGGTGCGATCGGTGCCCATGAGCACGACCATTATTTGCAACTGGTCGAGCGCATCATCAGGGGCGTAATAGAAGCGTTGCGCGAAGCTGGTGTCGTGCGGAAGCCCTTCAAGAGCGCCGGGGTCCGTGGGAATGTTGGTCCAAGCATAATGAAGGACGTGGTCCGGCAGGGAAATGGCCAGGCGCGGGCTGCCGGGGATGGGGGCGGCTTTGATGCCCGGGCTCCCGAGTTTCAGCCCCGCCTTGAGGCGATGGAGGGTTGCGGCGGTGCCGCCAATCATGGCAAGGGCGAGCAGGAGGACTATCCACTTTTGCTTGTTCATATTGTGGCGGGAGCCGCGGCCTGCGGGGGTGGCGCCGGACGTTCGCGCAACCAATGGCCCAGGGCCATGAGACCAATGAAGGCGGGCACATAGGGAAGCAGGCTGAAGAAAATGTTCTCATGGACAAAATTACCGGTTTGCTGACCGCCGTATTCGGCGGCAATCAGGATGCCCATCATGCGGGCGGTGTTGCCCAGCATGGCCAGCGGAAAGGCGGAGGCCACCATGACCAAACGTTTCCAATTCTTGTCGAAGCTTACAAAACCATAAATCGTGGACAGGGCCAGAATGGCGAAGGTGCTGCGCAAGCCGCTGCACGCGGCCGCGACGTCATATCCGTAGTGTTGCGTGGCATTGTAGAGTTGAGTTCCGTCACGCACAACATCCATGCCCATCAGATGACTGCCGATGATGGCCACGATTTTAGCGACCATGATGCGCATATAAAAGGTGACGGTGGTGACGGGTGCGCCGAGCGTGGCGAACGGAATGCAAAAGATGAAGAGAAACATGGGAAAGAAAGTGGCGCGCATCCAGCCCTGTCCCCAAGCCAACCCGGTAAGCGCGTAGATGCCGCAGTAAAGGCTGATGATGGAGAGCCGCGGTTGCTGGACCAGGTATCCGAGCATGTGCAGGAGCAGCGCGCCGGCCAGGAGAATCAGGGCCGGCCACCAAACCCGTGTATTCAAGGAGAGCAGTTGCGATTTTTTCCACCAGAGCAATACCAGCACCGCAATGGGAATGAGCAGGCCGTGGCCTTCCTCCCAGTCGTTGCCCTTGTAGGCCACGTACATCCATTGGAAAAGCGAGCTGGTGTCAACGTAACCAAAGGTGGCGTTGCCAAGAAACTGGAAGAGCAGCAGCCACGCGGCGAGGAGGCCCAGAAAGAACGCCTTATTGGGGAGCCGGTTCCAGCAATCCACGAATTCCGCGGTGAAGCCCGCCCCGGCGGCGGGGTGATTTTGGTTCTCGGCTATTTGCATTACGGGTAATGGTTAGACCACAAAAAAGGCTTTGCGCTCAATCATATTTGAGCACGGGCCGTGCCGAAATTCCGAAATAATACCGACGACGACGCGCGCCCGGGGAACCCGCGATCAGCGGCGGGCATGGGCGCCGCGCCGGGGCTTGCCCGAGCGGGAGGTCATCTGGTCGTGGATCCAGCGGTAGGTTTTTTCGAGACCGTCGCGCAGGCGGATATTCGGCTCCCAGCCGAGATATTTTTGAATCAGCGTGTTGTCACTGTTGCGGCCCTTGACGCCCTTGGGCGCCTTCAGGTTGTAGGAGCGCTTGAGTTTGATGCCGGCGATGTCCTCGACGATGTCCACGAGTCCGTTGATGGTGACGAGTTCGCTGCTGCCGAGGTTGAGCGGCTCGAGCACCTTGCTGGCGAGAATGGCCTGGGTGCCGTAGATGCAGTCGTCAATATACATGAAGCTGCGGGTCTGGTGCCCGTCGCCCCAGATTTCAATCTGGTGTTTGCCGGAGAGCTTGGCCGCGATGACCTTGCGGCAAACGGCGGCGGGGGCTTTTTCACGGCCGCCGTCGTAGGTGCCGTGCGGGCCGTAAACATTGTGATAGCGGGCCACGCGGGTTTCCAGGCCGAAGTCTTCCCGGAAATGGCGGCACATGCGTTCGCTGAAAAGTTTTTCCCAGCCGTAGCCGTCCTCGGGCATGGCAGGGTAGGCGTCGGCTTCCTTGAGGGCGGTGACGTCGGGCGAGGTCTGTTTGTCGGCGGCGTAAACGCAGGCGGAGGAAGCGTAAAAGAAACGGCGGACGCCGTGCTTTTTTGCGGCCATGCAGAGATGGGTGTTGATGAGAACGGAGAGCATGCACAGGGCGCGGTTGTTTTCGATGAAGCCCATGCCGCCCATGTCCGCCGCGAGGTTGTAAACGGTGTGCGCGCCCTTGAGGGATTTTTCGCACGCGGCGAGGCCCTGCAAGTCGAGGCGGATGTTCTCGACGCCGGGGAAGCGTTGATACCATTCGCTGAAGGGTTTGAGATCCACCGCGCGGACGTCCTTATGCCCCTGCCGGAGCAGCTCGGCCACGAGATGGCCGCCGATGAAGCCGCCGCCGCCACACACCACAATTTTTCCAGAACTCATGATAGTTTCAATTCGAGATTGGACGGACAGACTAACGCACCCTCAAAGGTTTTTCAAGTTGATTTGAGTTCCGTACGAGTACGCCACTTCCCAAAAAATCCGGAAAGGCAGGATGGACGATTTGCCGCGAGATCGTTGCACAATTATTCATAAATTGTTGCACGCGTATAACGTTCGGCCCGGCAGATGGCACGGGCAAATGTCCGACTTGAAGCTTTACATTGCGGCGAATTATACCAAGCCTAAGGTTTGAAATGCCAAACACCGGCGCATCAACATCGCCCAAACCGCAAACGCGCCCGCCGCGGCCATTTTTTCATCGGTTCCTGGCGGCGTTCGGCCTGGCGGCGTCGTTGATTGGGGTATCGCTGGCACTGGGAATTCTCGGGTATCGTTTCATTGCAGGACTGGGGTGGGTGGATTCCCTGCTCAACGCGTCCATGATCCTGGGCGGCATGGGACCGGTGAACACGCTGAACACGGACGGCGCCAAGATATTTGCGTCGGCCTATGCGCTGTTCTCCGGGGTGGTCTTCATCATGGCGACGGGAGTATTGCTCTCACCCATTTTTCACCACGTGCTGTACAAGTTTCATCTGGAGAGAAAAGATTAGCATTGAAGAGGCGTTGCGGCCTGCTTCAACGCAAATTGCAAATCTGAATCGCAATTTGCGCCCGGTCTCCATGCCGGCACATTTTCTCCTTCTCTAACTTCCACATATTCAAGGGAACAGCCGGGATTACCCGCTGGAATGGTATCAGCTACCAGAGGAGGTGTGGTGAGCAGACATTGGCATAGGAAAAAACATGGAGCGGGAGAACAACGCAAGGAATGAGATTTATGAAACCAATATTGATGCTGAGCGCCTTCATGTTGTTGGCGTCCGCAGTGACGACTCCAGGCCAGACGACGGCTGGAGCTTCTGCCGGAACAACACCCGCAACCGGCAACGCTCAACCACCCGTCCAGAACGGCATGGTACCTTCGCAGCGAAACGCGACGAACGCGGGGGGTGTTGTCTTTGTGGGGCCTTCAACCGCGGTGCGTCCGACGACAGCACAGCCTCCGATGACGCCGGGCTCCCCTGCGAGAGCGGGCACCCAACCCACGCAAATTTCACCACCAATGAATGGTGGAACCGTCATTCCTCCCGCCAATACAGTTGTTCCACCTGCGAACGCCGTGGTTCCTCCCGTCAACACTGTCGTTCCGCCTGTGAATAATGGAAACGTTCCCCCGGCCAACAGAACCTACCCAAATCAAGGAACATTTCCCAATCAGATGCGGCCGGGCACAAATGGCTTTCTGCCCAGCCAGCCCGGAACGGGAACAAATGGATTCCTTCCGAGCCAGCCGGGCACCGGCACCAATGGATTTCTTCCCGCTCCGGGGACAATCAACTAATGACGGAAACGTGCAGGTGATGACCGGTCCGACGCGGAACATCAGCATCCAAAACTATGCCGCGAACACGTTGTCATTCTTCCTTGCGCCAACGGGAGCACCGGCTCCCCGGGCGCCGTACCAAAGGCATGGTGTGGGTGTGGTGCCTTGCGCCGCTGCTCTTGTGCGGGTGTTACACCTACCGGGTGTCGGAAACCCCGAGGACGGCGACGGAACAATTGTTATTGAGCCGGGCGGCCGAGCAGGCCATGAAGGGAGTCGATGTAAACTGGCTGCAGGGGAAAAAGATTTTTGTGGAGGACAAATACTTCGAAAGTTACGACAAGGGGTATGCCGTGGGCGTGCTTCGCGAGCGGTTTTCCCGTTACGGCGCGCTGCTCACATCCACGAACGACAAGGCGGATGTCATTGTGGAAATCCAGAGCGGCTCCCTGGCCATGAACACGTCGAGCCTGTTGATCGGCATTCCCACCATAACCGTCCCGCTGCCGTTCACAGGCCCGATTGCGACGCCTGAACTCGCCTTCTACAAAAGCGAGAAGGCCGATGGCATCGCCAAATTCACCTTTTTCGCCTACGCTCGGGAATCAGGCAACTACGTCAGCAGTTCGGGGCCGGACTCGGGAAAATCGCACTTTTACAAGTACAAGCTCATTTTCATCACCTGGCAAAGGACCGATATTCCAGAACTTAAAAAAGAGCCCTGAAGCCTGAGGACGGGCGCATAGTCACACGCCGGGATGAAGGCGGCAGAATTGCCGCCAAAAAAAATTAAAATAAGTCGTTGACAATCCGGCATCGGCGTCATAGTGTCCTATGACAGTAGCAGCAGACGCCATGTTGGTTCAATTAAATTTCAAGTCGGGCAAGCCGGTCTATCTCCAGGTGGTGGACCAGGTCAAGTCGGCCTCGGCCTCGGGGGTGTTGCGGCCCGGCGAACCACTGCCGCCCATCCGGACGCTGGCGGAGCAACTGCGGATCAACCGGAACACCGTCGCCAAGGCCTATGCGGAACTCGAAAGCCAGGGGGTGATTGAGACCATCGCGGGCAAGGGCTGTCTCATCTCGGAAAATAATTCCCCATTCAAAAAGGAAGTGCGGCGGAAGCTGCTGACGGATGACATTGATGCCGCCATCGTGCAGTCACATCACCTGCAGGTGGACGAAAAGGATTTTCTCAGGCTGGTCGAGGAACGCCTCGAAGTTTTCGCAGAAAGAAACCGGGTCAACGCGGACAAAAAACCATAGGAGCCTGCTCCATGAATACTGAAAACACCGTCATCGAAATCAACAATCTGGTCCGCAAATATGGCAAGGCGGACGCCGTCAACGGCCTGAGTCTCAAGGTGGCGGCCGGCAAATGTCATGGATTTTTTGGGCGCAATGGTGCCGGGAAGACCACGACGATCAAATGTCTGTTGAATTTGTTGCAACCCACCTCGGGTCAGGTGCGCGTCTTTGGACTTGATCCACGCGACCATGAAGTGGCGGTCAAATCACGCCTGGCGTATGTGCCGGATTATGTGGCGTTCTATCCGTGGATGACGGTGCGCGACACGCTGGATTATCTGGCCTCGTTCCGGAAGCAATGGAATCGCACGACGGAGAAAGAATTGCTGGGACAATTCCGGTTGCAACCGGACCAGAAGACGGGTGCGTTGTCCAAGGGACAAAGGACACAACTCGCATTGATTGGCGCGATTTGCGCGGACCCGGAACTGTTGGTCCTGGACGAGCCGACCTCGGGGCTCGACCCGATTGTGCGGCGGGAATTCATCGAGACGGTGATTGGGACTTATCAGGAGGCGGACCCGGGGCGGCGGACGGTGTTTGTCTCGACGCATCTCATCGCGGAGTTCGAAGGGTTGATTGATGAGTTCACGATTGTGGAAAACGGCCGGGCGGTGCTGGCCGTCGGCGCGGACGAAGCGCGTTCGCGTTACAAGAAAATCCGGGCGCGCTTTGCCGGGACGCCGCCGGTGATTGATTTTGTGGACGCGGCCAAGGTGAGGCAGGACGGGCGGGAGTTGGACATCACCGTGAACGGAAATTCTGAAATGGTGCTGGAACGGTTGAAGCTGTTGCGGCCCGAATCGGTCAGCGTGGATGCCCTGACGCTGGAAGAAATTTTTGTGGCGGCGGCGAAATAGCAGAGGCGCATGAACGCGAGAATCATCAAGGAGACGAGGTCGCTGCTGCCGGTGATTTGCGTCACCATGCTGGCGTGCATCGCGCCGCGGTTGATCTGGAGCCGGGAAACGGCCGCAGGCGTGGGCCTGGGAGTATTCACGATTTGCTGCCTCATCCTGGGGGCAAGTTGTTTCGGGAATGAGTATCAATGGCGGACGATGCCGCTGCTGCTGTCGCAGCCGGTGCCGCGCCGGAAAATATGGCACGAAAAAATGCTGGTTTTGGGGACCGCTCTCGGGCTCGGGTTAATTCTGTTTTTACTATGCATCCCATTGGAGGATTCGGATACGTATTTATTCCTGTTTGTGCTCCCTCTCTGCGTGTTATGCACGGCCCCGTTTCTGGCCTTGAGCATCAAGAGCACGATCATGGCGGCAGTTTGCACATTTGGCCTGCCCATGTCCCTCTGCGCCCTGTTGAAATGTGCGACGTGGGTTCTCGGCCGGTTCTTTCCAAGCACGGGTCAACTGCTGGACGAGTCGATAGAGAACCACTCATATCCCTGGGTGATCGCCACGACGGCGATTTATTGCGCGGTATGTTATTGGCTGGGATACCGGAGCTTCTTGAAACTGCAGGCTGTGGATTCGCAGACCAGGGAATTGGCGCTGCCTCCGCGGATGGAAGCAATGCTGGCGCGGCCGATGGCACGACTGATGCCGCGATACAGCGGGCCGTGGGCGAGCCTCATCCGAAAGGAATTGCAGTTGCAGAAGCCATGTTTCCTTCTGACGGGCGCGTTGGTTGTCGCTTCGCCGCTGACGGCACTGGCCTGGCATCTCAACCATTCGGATGTATTTGTGGGTTTGGCCGGTGCAGCCATTGCCGTCCTCGTATTTGCTGTTCCATTCATTGCGTCGGGAATCTGCGTGGCGGAGGAAAGGAACTGGGGAGTGAGCGGCTGGCAACTGGCGCTGCCGGTGTCGGCGCGAAAACAATGGGCGGCCAAAATGTTGACCTTGATTTTTGTGAGTGCGCTTCTGGGCATCGTCCTCCCGTTGGTGCTGTGGGTTTCGGACGGCTGGGTGTTTCATCTGCCGATTGGTCCGGGGCCGCTTCACTTCAGCGGACCGCTGACGGCGCCATCGCTCGATCAAATTTATTCGGCGGTGCTGATCGCACTTGATTATGCCCTTGGCTACCTCCTGGTGCTCGGCCTCGGGGTGTTTGCTTCCTCGACCTGCGCGAATTCGGCCAAGGCGATCATCACGAACATCGGCCTGTTGATTGTCAGTGGCAGTATTGGCGTCGTAACCATCTCGACCATCAACGATGCGTTCGGGCGATATCTCGCCATAAACACCGGGAATATCAATATCGGCTTGATTCCCGGGCTGCTGTTTCTCGGCATCTACTTTGCCGGCCTGCTCTGCCTGGTTCAATATCTGGCCCGTTCCAATTACCGAAACGACGAACCTGGCTCACGTCGTGTGTGGATGCAACTCGCAATGGTGGCAGGTTTCATCGTGGGCGGCCCGGCAGTTTTTTGGATCTTGTTAATTTGGAACCTCTCCCCGCGCTTGTAAAACCCCACAACAACTTCTTCCTACGGTTGGATTAGAATTCCCTGCCTGTGCCACCGGATAAGCTTGCTTTTCGGGCATTTTTACGCCATATTCGGGCACTGCTTGAACCGGGCGGCAAGTTGCCATGGCGGATGGGAAGCGCTCCTTCGACGCAGATTGCCTCATTGACCATCACCTTGCTGGACGGAAAGCGTTTTTTGTTTTTAAGAAAGAACGGCCGGTTTTGAAGTCCAAAGTTTTAGAAAGATTCGAGCGGGACCCGAAGGAAGTTGCGAGATGGCAACGGACGCAGCAACATCTGCTGGCGGGCCGGAACGTCGCGGCGCTGGACGGCTACCGGGATTTGCTGGCGCGGCATCCGGGCATCGCGCAACTGTGGTTCGAACGCGGGATGGCGGCGATCGGGGCGTTGGAATTTCTGGAGGCACATCAAGCATTTCAAAAGATGGCGGAGCTCGCGCCGGGTGACGTCTCGCTGCTGGTGCTGGCGGGGCAGCAATATCACCGGATGCGGCGGCTGGACGAGGCGCGGAATTGTTTCCTGCGCGCGGTGGCGGCGGACCCGGATTCGGTGCACGCTCAACTCAGCCTGGCGGCGTGGTTCGAGCGGGAACGGCGGCTGGATGACGCGTGGGGCTGCGTGGAACTCGCGCTGAAGAAACATCCGCACGACGGTCATGCGCTTTATTACCGGGCATTTTTGCTGCACCGGCAGGGCCGCAACGCGGAGGCGGAAAAGGAGCTTCAGGAATTGATCAGGCGGAACGTCTGGCCGGATGCGCAGGTGAAATGTTCCGCGCATCATTTGCTGGCCGTGGTGCTGGATGAAAATGGCCGGCATTCCGAGGCGCTCCGGTGGTTGTACGAATCCAAGGCGCAGCTTCGCCGTTTGACGAATGCCGCAGCGCTGGAGAAGCAATACGATGACATGGACCGGAACCGCCGGCATTTGCTCGCGTCGCTCACGCCGGAGATGCTGCAGAACTGGCGGCGTGAATGCGCGGCGTCAACGGCCCCACAACAACTTGTGTTTTTGGGCGGGCATCCGCGCAGCGGGACGACGCTGGTGGAGCAGATCCTGGGCGCGCATCCAAACGTGCTGGCGTTCGATGAATCCGACGCGTTTGTGACGGAGATCGAGAACACGATTGCCCCGGCGAACCAGAAATTAACGTTGCGCGAACTCAATACGCTCAGCGCGGAAGCCCGCGCGGGACTGCGCGAGCGTTACTTGAAGAGCCTCTTGCGTGAGGATTTGACGGGCAACGGCGCGCTGGTGTTGCTGGACAAAAATCCGTCGCCGACGGGGTCGCTGCCGCTGTGGCTGCGGGTGTTTCCAGATTTGAAGGTGATCATCCCGCTGCGGGACCCGCGCGACGTGGTGTTGAGCTGTTTTTTTCAGAACCTGACGGTGACGGCTGCGAATGTGAATTTTTTGAGCCTGGAACGGACGGTGAAGCATTACGCGGATTTGATGGACGTGTGGCTGCGGATGCGGGAACTGGGGGGCTTCGAGTGGATTGAGACGCGTTACGAGGACGTGGTGGGAGATTTGGAGGTGGAGGGCCAGCGGCTGACGCAATTCATGGATTTGGAATGGGACCCGGGCCAGGCGCAATATCATCAGAAGGCGAAGAAGAAATTTGTCTCGGCGCCGACGTATCATGACGTGACGAAACCGGTCTATACGCGGGCCATCGGGCGGTGGGAGCGTTACGCGGAGGCGCTGGAGCCGTTCCAGGAAAAGCTGGCGAAGTATTGCGCGGCGTTTGGTTACGCGTAAAACGGCGGAGTAAGCGGGCAGGCAGGCGGAGGAGTTGGGGAGAACGGAGGTTTCAAAGTCCCGGGCAACGCCAAAATAAAATGAACCTTTGGGAGGGCCGGCGTTATCAATGGACGGACAGCAACATAACGCAGGAACAACTTATGAAACACATCAAAGCAATTGGAGGAGTGGTGGCGGTGCTGGCGGGGGCCATGCTGGGGGCGCACGGACAGGACTTCCGCACGGACATCAACCCGGCGTTAACTTATTACCGTTCCTTTCTTCTGGCACCGGACGCAATGACCAACACGGACACGGACTATCTGGATTCAAATGCCGGAAGATCCAAGCCGATACCGGCGCGTTTTGACGCGATTTTTGCCGGCTTTGACCGCCAATTTCTCCTGGCCCGCCAGGCGGCGCATGCCACGGTGCCGTGCGACTGGGGAGTTGATTGGAGCCCGGGACCGGAAACGTTGCTGCCCCAGCTCGCCCGCGTCAAGCGAATCGCCGTGATGGCCAGGTACCGCGCGCGGTGGGAGCTGCAGCAGAACCGGCCTGATGACGCGCGCGATGATTTGCTCGCGGCCTTTGTCGCGGGACGGAACGGCTCACAGGACGGCAGTTTGATTTCGGTTCTGGTGCAACTGGCGGTGGAAAATCTGGTGTGTTCCGCCGTGGCGGAAAATTTTTACCAATTCCCGCCGGAAACGCTGGAGCAACTGGTGGCGGGAATGGACGCGGCCCCGGTGGGGGGCACGGCAGCGGGCTCCGTCGCGGTCGAGAAGATTTTCAGCCAGGAATGGCTGCCCAATCGCGTGCAGGAGTTGCAGAAGGAATATCCGGGAGACGATGCGAAGGTCATGGCAACGATTGGCAAGATTTTCGACAATCCCGGAGATGGCAGCACGAATCCGTGGCCCCGGATCGCCGGCATCGCCGGCAACAGTGCGGGGCTGCTTAAACTGGCCCACGACATGCAGCCGTTGTATGCGCAAATGGGGGAAATCCTGGCCCTGCCGCATGGCCCATTTGAGGACCGGATGAGCCAGTTCAACGCGGAAATCCAGAACTCCCCGAATCCGCTCGTCACCGAGTTGATCCCGGCCGCGGAGAAATCCCGGGCCAGGGAATTTGGAGGGATGGAGACCCTGGCCATGGTGCATGCGGCGGTGGCGTACCAACTGCGCGGCGAGGAGGGATTCGACAACGTGATGGATCCGTGCGGACAGGGGCCGTTTCAGATGCAACGGTTTGTTTTCCAGGGGGTGGACCGGGGATTCGAATTGAAAGGGGCTTACGACGGACGCGGGTATCCAGAGGTGATGATCTTCGTGGAGAAGAATGGCCCGGCGTTTTATGTGAATGGAAAGAACGCGGGACTGCCCGTGACACCGTGAGGCGGCAAAATTGAACCGCGCCCGGACGATTCCGCGATGGAATTGCCCGGGTTTTTGGATTATGATTGAGACGTGTTCAGCCTGAATCCAGCCGTGGTGCAAACGGAAATGACAGAGACGCGAAGTCTGCTGGAGCTGGCGCAGGGAGGCGACGCCGAGGCATTCGGTGAAGTGTGCCGCGTGTATGAAACGCGTCTTTTCCGGCAATCCGTGGCGCTGTGCGGCAACGCGGCACTGGCGGAGGAACTGGCGCAGGACACATTGGTGGAAGCTTGGAAATGCCTGCGGCGTTACAACGGACGCTGCCAGTTTTTCACCTGGCT
>DATMLG010000438.1:0-8021 GCA_035570675.1 Verrucomicrobiia bacterium
CGCACTTCGCGTTCGCCGGCGTGGACGGGTGACATGTTGAGTCCGCCTTCGGGACTGCCGTGGCCGGCAAAATGTTTGGGCTCGGCAATGACCGTATGATCGGTGTTCAATGAATCGCCCTGCATTCCGCGGACGTAGGCCAGGCCGAGCCGGCCGGTAAGATAGGGGTCTTCGCCAAAATCTTCCTCCACCCGCCCCCAGCGTGGATCACGGGCGACATCCAGCACCGGCCCAAGAATCATATCCACGCCATTGGCACGTGCCTGGGCGGCGATCGCCGCGCCCGTGCGTTTTGCGAGTTCGGGATTCCAGGTCGCCGCCAGGTTGATGCTTTGCGGGAAAACGGTCTCATCGTTGTCCATGTAACCATGCAGGCCTTCTTCAATAAAGAGCGCGGGAATTCCCAGGCGGTTTGATTTCATGATCCAGGCTTGTATGCTGTTGCAGAGTCTGGCTCTTGGGAAAAGGTCATGAATGGAACCGGCTCCCAGTGACCCAAGGTTTTTCGCCGCCTGTTGCGGGTCGAAAACAGCGCCGGGCCTGGCGTGTGTTTTACTGGCCAGTTGGTCCGGATTCAGGAAGTCTTCGCAACCGAAGTACATGTCAAGCTGGCGGGCCTTTTCTTCAATCGTCATTCGCCCGACCAAATCTTCAACCCGCGCATCCACGGAAAGAGTTGAATCCTTATAAGCGGGCAGGGCATCACCTGCTTTCAGCGTTGAAATGCCTGCGGTCAGTGCGATGATGCTTGCGGCAAAGGACAGTGAAATCCGGCGGTGCAAGCCACGAGGAGGCGTCAGTTTTTTAGCCATGCTTGGTGTGTTTTGTTTTGCGAGTGGAAAACGCCAAGAATGGGTTATCATCCACGACTTCCTGGAAGGACGACGTTAAATCCAGAATTTCTTTTAGAATATCCCCGCTTTCGGGGATGGCGCGGATTTGCATCCCGGTTTAGCTTCTTCCAACTCCAGTCGACCGAGGGTTGGCCAGGCTGTGGTGTGTGGCGAGGGGGCGAGCGGCGAATGGTAGGTGGCAATGTCACCACCCTGCGTGCGCCCGCCCCACTCTCCGGCGCCGATACGTAAGTTTTGCGGAACCGAAGTTAATTCATCAGTAAACTTTGGCTTCGAAATACGATTTTTGTGATACGAAGAGTGCTGTTTGTTGTCAGTTTGTGCCACATATAAGGAAGATCAATCCATTGAAATCAAATATCCCCCTTGGTTGGGCTCTGTTGGTCGTAACAACCCTTTTGTGCTTTGAGAACAGGGCTGGCGCCGTCGGAGCCACCACCCCGTTCACGAGCCTGGAGGCTGAAAATGGAACATTGGGCGGCGGGGCCGCCGTGGTCTATCTCACGAACCCGCCGCCGACGCAGTTTTCCAGCCCGGTGCTCGAAGCGTCGGGTCATGCCTATGTTCAACTCACCAACACCGGCCAATATGTAGAATGGGTGAATACCACCGGCCAGAGCGTCACGGCCATCAACCTCCGGTCTTGCATCCCGGATGCTCCAACCGGAGGGGGCATCAGCAATACGATAGATTTGTACGTGAACGGAGCGTTCCGTCAGGCATTCAGTGTCAATTCCTTGCAGAACTATTGCTATGAGGGAACCAATTATAACGGCCAGACCGACAAAAATCCGGCCGACGGCGATCCACGCGGTTTTTGGAATGACACACACGCATTCATCACGGGCGCCGCGGTGAATCCAGGTGATACGGTCCGGTTCCAAAAAGACTCCACTAACACAGCGGCGTTTTATTACATCGACGTCATTGATGTGGAAGCCCCGCCGCCCGCAATCTCGCAACCATCCAACTCCCTCTCCATCGTCACCTACGGAGCGGTGTCAAACAACATTGCGGTGGATAATTCAACCGCTATCAATCATTGTTTCAGCGACGCCCAGTCCCAGGGAAAAATCGCCTGGATACCGCCGGGCACTTTTTACTTCAGCGCCATTCAAGGCGGACTCAATGCCTCTGGAATTACCATCCAGGGGGCGGGGCCATGGTACAGCACATTATATCGGGTCACGCCGGCCGGCAATTCACAGGGTGTGGCCAACATCATCACGACCACCTCATCCACTTTGCGGGACGTGTCACTCGATTGCAATGGATCGAGCCGGGCGGGCAACAACAACAACGGGGCGGTCAACTTCAGCGGCAACAACTGGCTGGTGGACGATGTGTGGATTCAACACGTGACTTCCGCGTTCTGGTGCGCCGGGGTCGGCGGCACCGCCCGCAATTGCCGGGTGTTGAGCGTCTGGTCCGATGGCGGCAATTTTAACAACGTGCAAAGCGCCAACGGTGTGGGGATAAACCTCACCTATTCAAATAATTTTGTGAGAGGGACGGGCGATGACGCCATGGCCATCAATTCCGTCAATTACAATGGCAGCACCTACTACACGATGATGAGCAACATCTCGTACGTCAATAACACGGCGATTGCCCCGTGGGGCGGCAAGTGCATCGGAATTTACGGCGGAATGAACGACTTGGTGACGAACAACCTGCTTTGTGACACGGCAAGATATCTCGGCCTGGGGGTGATGAAATTTGGCGTGAATGGTTCCGATCTCGTATCGGCAACGGTGATGGGAAACACCGTCCTGCGCTGCGGTGGAAATGGCTACAACCAGCAGCAACAGGCGGTAATGATTGGCAACGGCGGCGACGGCCAAAGCGTGGGCCTCGTCGCGAATGCCTATGTTGCTTCGAACACAATTATTGACGCCCTGTATGATGGGGTGGGCTTTTCAACCAGCACGAACATCGTTTTTCAATACAACACCATCATCAATCCCGGACTCGATGGAATCGCGGTGGGACCGCCTGATCTGGGGGTGGGCGTCACAGGGACTGCTATCATCAATTCGAATACCGTGACCGGACTGAATTCTGGACGGGTGGCGCTAACCAACGCCGCCAACGGATACGCAGCCATTGTCCCGGTCGCCGCCTCCGGCTATAACAGCATGTCGGGAGTGGCAACTGAAACTTGCGGTGAAGGCGGCCTGGATGTCACCGACATCGTCAACGGCGATTGGTCGGCCTACAATAATGTCAGCCTGACCGGCGTGAACACTTTCGTCGCCCGGGCAGCCAGCGCCAGCATCGGAGGAAACATTGAAGTCCATCTCGACAGTCCTGCCGGCACGCTCGTCGGGACGTGTGTGGTTCCGGGAACCGGCGGAGGGCAGACCTATGCGGACGCGTATTGCAAAATCAGCGGCGCCAGCGGAACTCACACGGTTTATCTGGTTTTCACCGGCGGCGGCGGGAATTTGTTCAACCTGCAGTTTTTTGGCCTTTTTTCCGCGCCGCCCGCGTTTTCCCACCAATTGGTGCCCGGCAATACTTATTCCTTGAAGGCGCTGGTCAACGGCAAGTATGTCACCGCGCCGAACGGCGGCACCAATGCCTTGATCGCCCAAAGTGCCGCGGTCGGCACGGCCGAGCAGTTTCAAATCGTTGACATGGGCGGCGGAAACATTGCCTTGCTGGCCCAGATAAATTCGAACTACGTCAGCGCCGACAACGATGGCGCCAGCCCGCTGATCGCCAACCGCACCGGGGCGGGCAGTTGGGAAACCTTTACGGAGTTTGACGCCGGCAACGGGAACATTGCGATCCGGGCCATGAACGACGGCAAGTATGTCGACGCGGCCAACGGCGGCGCCAGCCCGCTGATTGCGGACAGCGCCTCGATTGGCACGCCGGAAACGTTTTCGGTGGGATTTGTCAGCGGCGTGCCGCCGGCAGCGCCCGCCAACCTGATCGCCACTGCAGGCAATTCGCAGGCGGCGTTGAGCTGGGTGGCTTCTTTGGGTGCGACCGGTTATAACGTCAAGTACTCCACCACCAGCGGCGGGTCTTATTCGACCATCGCAACCAACCTAAATGGCCTGAGCTATACCGTCAGCAATCTGGTCAATGGAACAAGCTATTTCTTCGTTGTGTCCGCGCAGAATCCCGCGGGACAGAGCGCCAATTCATCGGAGGCAAGCGCCGTGCCCGGCACTTTGAACCGGAGCATCTGGGTGGCGAGTTCCAGCACTTCCGGGAGCGATTCGCCCGGCAATGCGCTGGACGGCAATCTGACCACGCGCTGGTCCACGGACACCTCCCAGGTCAATGGCCAGTGGTTCCAAGTGGACATGGGTTCAGTCAGCACATTTTACAAACTGATATTGAATAGCGTCAATTCGGCCAATGATTATCCGCGCGGTTATCAGGTTTATGTCTCCAACGACGGCGTGAATTGGGGCAGTTCCATCACAAATGGAACCGGTACTTCGGGCATCACCACCATCACGTTTGCCCCGCAAGCGGCCCGTTATATTCGCATAATCCAGACCGGGAGCGTATCGGGTACCTTTTGGAGCATTGACGAGTTCAATGTGATTGGAACATCGCCGATGGCTCCGGCCGCTCTGATGGCCACCGCTGTTTCGAGCAGCCAGATCAATCTGTCATGGAATGCCAGCGCGAGCGCGGCCGGTTACAATGTGAAGCGGGCGACCCAGAGTGGCGGCGCTTATACCACAATAGCCCAGAATCTGTCGGGCCTCACTTATGCCGATTCCGGCCTGGCCAGCGGGACAACTTATTACTACGTCGTCACAGCCACGAACTCATTCGGCGAGAGCGGCAATTCAAACCAAGCCAGCGCGCAAACCGTATCCACGGCTCCGCCGCAACTCACCCTGGTTGCGGGCGCCGGCCAGATACAATTGAGCTGGCCGCCGGATCACCTCGGCTGGCAGTTGGAAATGCAGACCAATTCACCCGCCGCAGGAATTGGCGCCAACTGGGTGACGATCCCGGGCTCGACCATAACCAATCAAATGGCGTTTCCGCTGTCTCCGAACAGCGGCGGCACATTCTTCCGATTGGCTTATCCGTAGAAAAGCTGGTTGTGACAAACAATGGCCCGTGGAAGAGCCCATGAAATTTGAACGGGCATCAAGAGCACGGTGTGTGGTGAAAAAAACAATCTTCTTGGCATCCTGCTCAGTGTGCTGTTTGCGGGGGCGGTTCCGGCAATGGCGCAGGATTTTCATTTTGACACTGTCATTACGAGGCCGGTGCTGGAGAATTATCTGTCGCGCTCCATTTCATTCACGGAATTGCTGCACGACGACCTGGCGCGGCCGCGTGATGCCCGCGGGGTGGATCCGCATGACAACCTGCGCCTGATTCTGGACTCCAAGGCGAAGTTCGTCGGTCGCGCATTGATACTTTGGGGGCATGAAAGCAATCTCGCCGGCCATCTGGAGACGGCAAAGCCTTATGCCGCAGCGCTTCACCAGGCGGATCCGGATATCATTTTGCAGGCGGCGGCATTTGAAATTGTCACCCGGGACATCGCAACGGTTGCAATCCCCGAACGGGTGTTTGTGGAATTTGGCCAGACCGTGACCAATCGCACCTTTCACTACGAGGACATGCTGTATGCCAACGGGCGCTTTGTAAATCACTGGGGTGACGGTTCATCGGTTCCCGACATGAGCCGGTTGGAAACGCGCATGTGGTTTTACTTTCTCGCGACGAGTTATATTGATGCGGGAATCGAGGCCATTCACTTTGGCCAGGTGGGGCTGATGGACAACAACGATCCAGGCCACGCCGGCTGGCTGGACATGCTGGGCCGCGTGCGGGCTTATGCCCGCCAACACGCGCGCCGGCATTTGTTGATCTGCGATGCCCATACTCCCACCGGTGGATACGTGGAAGACGGCAAGTTGTTATTTGATTTTCATTCCTTTCCTTTGCGCATTGTCGAGGTGACGAATCAGCCGTATCAGGGGGTTCTGCAAGTGGGTTATGCCGATTCCATTTTCAAACGAAGCAAGGGCGGCATTACCCCGAGCGGCTGGACTTGTGAACATCTCCCATACCTGGTTGAGTTTGATAATTTTGGAAGTCATGATCCGGGAAAACCCAGCCGGTCGCCATTTATCTGGGGGTGGGATGAGATAACGTGGTTCGCCTTGATGCCCGAGGCGGAACGCAACCACTGGCTCCATTATGCCTGGGACTGGGTAAGAACGACCGATCCGAACGGTCATCTGGAGATGCCGGGCAGCCGTGTGTTAAGGCCCGGAAACCGGGAAGGCCCGCAATGGTATTGGGCCAATACCCGCAGCGCCGCTTGCCCCAATGGCTTCAACACCGAGGAAACCATCAGAGATATTTGGGGCACATCTCAATTGCGGAGCGCCAAATAAAGCGTGGTGACAGGCTGGGAACAGCCCCGGCGCGGAACAAATTGAGCCCGGTATGCGCTGTTCTATTTCACCGGGAACACTTTTTTGCCCTTCGTGATCCCGCTGTCGTTCACCGCATCTACGGTGAAATAATAGGAGATGCCGGCGTTAAGACTGTTGATATCAAAATGGTTGGTCCCATAGACCTGATAGTTGTTCCAAAGCCTGTCGGGGGCCACGCCATATCGGATGATGTAAAAATCGGCGCGTTCGGCGGATTGCCATGACACCTGAATCTGCCGGGGATCGGAGCCATCTCGTACCGCCTCCACTTCATTGGCCTCGGCCGGCGCCTTGCCTAATCCGTTGCCAAATATGCGAAATCCGCTGATGGAGAACAGCCCGCCGCCAGGCATCTGAACATTGACCAATCGGGCATACCGGGCCGTTACCGACTCATCCAGTTGAACATAATCGTGCGGTGAATCCAGCCGGCTGTCGCTGCGATCCGGGCCGCCGGTCCAATGCTTTCCATCATCCGAGAACTGAACATGGTAGCGGTAGGAATCGTCAGCCATGCGACCCAGATTCGTCGTGCCTTGATCGGCAAAATTAATCTGCATGGCATCAATCCGGCACGGTTTGCCGAGGTCAACCTGCAGCCATTCGCCTTGCTTGCCCGAAACGGCCGACCACCAGGTGCGGATATCTTCATCGAAGGCGTTTTTGGCGGGAAATTTGTCCAGCGCGGATGAAGCCGTGGCGGGTTTATTGTAAGACAGCAGCATCCAGCCGGGCGAATTGTTCCGGGCCGGACTTGATTCCGAACCGGGAACGAATTGCGGATAATCGCCCAGGTAAGTGTTGCAAAACAACTGGCCGTCGGCCGTGAAGCCCGCGGGGAAAAGTCCCAACCGGCGTTCAAACATGTGCCGCACCGATATTGTCATCGTCGTGACATGCCAAAAATTATCCTGGCTGTCTTCCACAATGCTGCTGTGTCCGGCTCCTCCAATAAACCCCGTGGGTTTGTGTGAAAAGGGACTATAGGGTGCATAGGCGAAAGGCCCCATCGGATTGGTCGCGGTATAAACACCATCCGCATATGTTTTGAACTGGGTCCCAGGCGCAGAGTACTGGAGATAATATGTCCCGGCATGCTTGGTCATCCAGGCACCCTCAACCCACGGGGCCATTTGTTTGCTGCCGTCGGCGTTGGGATTGCCGCGATTTTCCTCCCCGGCAACTTCCCAGCCGTGATGGGCATAATCCGCTGTGAAGCAGCTCACCGGTCCTTGAATGACTTTGAATGCCTGATGCGGATCAAGTTCAACCACTTGAATTCCTCCATTGGAACTGCAGCCGAAGTAAATATACACCCGGCCGTCATCGTCAACAAAAATGTCCGGATCGGGATAGCCATTCAAATCCGCCGTCTTGCTCCATACGCCTTTCAAGGGATCATCCGTGCCGAAGATGGCTGGCGTGCCGAACGCGGTAAAAATCATCCGCCCATCAACCACCGCAACCGTTGGGGCATAATCTTCCAGCGGCAATCCGGTCGGTTTCACCAGTTGCCAGTGGATCAGGTCACTGGAATGCCAGTAACCGCCGCTCTTGGAGGCGAAGAGCCAGTATTCACCGTTGAATCGCACGAGGGTCGGATCGGCCGCTTCCCGGCGGCTGGGAGCATCCAATTGAAAGCGATACGGCAGATCCAGAGGATTGCAGAAAGTTTGAGGACGGTCAGCTTGCCCGGCCGCCCGAACTGCGACCTGCCCCATGCCAATTGCAA
>DATMLG010000439.1:0-7156 GCA_035570675.1 Verrucomicrobiia bacterium
TAAAGAAGGTTCAAAAGTTTCGTAACGCACCAGCAATTCATTGACGCGCGCGAAGTATTCAGGCCGCCAGTCTTGAATCCAGCCTTCCAAATGCTTGCGGTCCACCGGATTGGCGCGTTCCCAGGCCAGCAGGACGGGCCAGGTCAATTTGCCCTTGGCCAGGTCGGTGCCAAGGGATTTGCCGGCTTCGGCTTCGGTGCCGAATAAATCCACGCAATCGTCATAAACCTGGTAGGCAATGCCAAAGGCGGTGCCAAATTGGCGCAGGGTTGCGCGCCGTTCCGGTTCCGCGCCGCCCAGGAACGCCGCGAGGTCGCACGAGAGGGTGAACAGCTCAGCGGTTTTCATTTCAATCACGCGGAAATACTCGCGGCGGGAGACCTCAAAATTCCGGCGATGCTGGGTTTGTAAAATTTCACCGGTGCAAACGGTGTTGGTGGCCATGGCGACGGCGCGGCAGACTTCCGTGGTGGTCATTTCCCGGGGAGGCAGGCCACAGGCGAAGGTGACATAACGACGGAAGATGCCGGAAACTTTCATGAGCAATACGCCATTTTCCGGCTGGCCGCGCAGGGCTTCCAGGGCGCGCCGCGCAATCTCGTCCGGCGGGACAACGATGGCCGGCTTGGAGCGGCGCAGCCAGAGTATGAGCAAGACCAACAGGGCCATCGCCACCAATGAAGCCGCCAGGATTACCCAATGATAATGTTCCCAAAAGCTTAGGGGCAATTCGCCGTGCGGCGGCTGGAGCGGGGGCAGGTCGCCGTCGGCCAGGGCAACGATTGGAGCAAGGCCCAGCCAGGCGACGGCAAGAAGCACGCGCTTCATCCCCGCCTCCGGCCGCGGCGGGTTTCAAAAAAACTTTGCAGTGTCTGGGCAAAAGGTTCGCCGGTGGTGAAGCGCATGGTGTCGACGCCAGCCTGGCGCATTTCGCGATCAAGCTCGGCAAGTCGCCGTGAGTTGGTTTCCGCGTATTTCTGCCGCACCGAAGCGCGGACGGAATCGAGTTCGATGAGTTCGCCGGTTTCGGCATCTTCGATGGTAACCAACCCGGCATTGGGCAGGGAGGACTCGCGAGGATCATGGAGATGCACGCAAACAAGATCGTGGCGGGAGTTGGTCATGCCGATTTCCTGAAAGACGTCCCGACCGGCGCGGAGACCGCGAACGCCATTGCCGAAGCTGTGCAGGAAGTCGGTGAACAAAAAGACAATGGAGCGGCGGCGGACGACGTGGTTAAGAAAGGTCAACGCCGCCGGGATGTTGGTACCTTTGGATTTGGGCTGGAAGAAGAGCATTTCCTTGACGAGGCGCAGAATGTGGCGGCGGCCCTTGCGCGGCGGCAGAAAGAGTTCGACACGATCAGTGAACAGCAGCAGGCCGACCTTGTCACTGCTGCGGGCGGCGGCGGAGGCAAGGGTGGTGGCGATCTCGACGGCGGATTCGCGCTTGCTGCGGCGCGTGGATCCGAATGCGCCGGAGGCGGAGATGTCCACGACCAGCACGACGCCGAGTTCGCGTTCCTCGCGGAAACGCTTGACGAACGGCCGGCCCATGCGGTTGGTGACGTTCCAGTCAATGTCGCGAACGTCGTCGCCGGGGTTGTATTCGCGCAATTCCTCGAAATCCATGCCGCGGCCCTTGAAGCGGCTGAGATAGGCGCCGACCATCATGTCATTGACGAGACGGTTGGTGCGGATCTCCACGCGTCGGACGGTTTCGAGGATTTCCTTGAGGGTCATGGTTGCGTCCCGGCGATGATCAATAGTCGTACAAGCCGGCGTCGTGGGAATAACCGCCCGCGCCGCCGCCCGAACCCTCCCCGCCGCCCATGACATCGCCAAAAATGTCGCCCATGTCCGCCTCGATTTTTTCCGGGTCTTCGCCGGCTTCCAGACGTTTGATGGCGGTTTCCATCTCACCGGGAATGCTGCCAGGGGGCATGAGGTCCTTCATTTTGCGCATCATGTGCGCAAGGTGTTTGGGATTGTTTTCATCAAGATGTTCCATGTCGCGCGCCATTTCGTTCATGGCATGTTCCATTCGCGGGTCGGCCATGTCCGGCATCGGCGCGCCGGATTCGTCCGGGGCGGAGGATTCCCGCGTGCCGCTGAGCGCGGCGAACCCGCTCATTTGTTTGACCATTTTCTTGTTCCCGCATTTCGGGCAGGCGGGCAGATGCTTGGGGTCGATGCGACGGGAAAGGAAATTGAACACGACGCGGCATTTCGGACAGGCATATTCGTAAATGGGCATGGCGGTTTTGTTTCCGATGCTTCAATAGCCCTGATTTTCGCGTAAGAAAGCCGGGGCGTCAATGCGTGGATTGCTTCGGTACGGCAGAAAGCCCGGCGTTTGGACACCGGGCTTTTGTCAGGTCATCCCGTCGCAAAACGGGAAGAGAAAAACCGAAAATTACTTCAGCTTGTCGAAGGTGCTCTGCAAAATCTGCCAGTCCTTGAGGCCCTTCACTTTTTCGCGGCCGGCGGCGATGATCTTGGCTTCGTTCGCGTTCTTGGTGGCGCGGTTGATGTTGTAGAATATGCCGAAATGGCCGGGAAACGGTTCGCCGGCGAGCTTGTAGGCGGCAACTTCGTCGGTCACATCGTGGTCGGCGGGAACGGTGTTGAACACGCCGCCCTTGCGGGGATTGGAGGCGTCGAACGCGCCTTCGTAAAACTCGACGCATTCGCTCAAGCATTCCACAAAACCGAAACCGTCGTGGTCCATGGCGGCTTCCATCATCTGGAGGACGTGGGCCGGGTTGCTGTGCGTGGTGCGGGCCACAAAGGTCGCGCCCGCGGCGATGGCCTGCTTCATCGGGTTGATGGGCTGGTCCAGCGCGCCGGTGACGTCGGTCTTGCTCTTGAAACCGATGGGCGAGGTGGGCGAAGTCTGTTTCTTGGTGAGGCCATAGACCCAGTTGTCCATGACGACGTAGGTCATCTTGATGTTTTTGCGGGCGGTATGATTGAAATGATTGCCGCCGATGGAAAAGGCATCGCCGTCGCCGCCGAACACAAATACGTGGAGGTCCGGGCGGCTGATGGAAATGCCGCTGGCGAAGGGCAGGGCGCGGCCGTGAATATAATGGACGCCGTGGGCCTGGACGAAATACGGAAAGCGGCTGGAACAGCCGATGCCCGCCACGGTGGTGATTTTTTCGTGCTCCAGTTTGCGCTTTTCAATGAGCTTGAAATAGAGGGCGAGAACGGAGAAATCGCCGCAGCCGGGGCACCATGTGGGGAGGTCGGCGGCGATTTCCTTTTTGGTGAGGCCCTTGCGTTCGGGGCCGGGCGTCGGAACGGCGGTAATATTGCCGCCGCGCTGGGGAATGTCGGTCAGAGTAGAACTCATATAATGCTATTTGTGTTGTGCTTAAAGTTTGCGCATGCCGGCGCTGACGCTGGTATTGGCTTTTTCAATAATTTCGCGGACCTTGAAAGTGAGTCCGTCAGTTTTGTTGATGCCGCGAATTTTTGCGTCGCCGTACCGGGCGCGTAGGAGCCCGGCGAGCTGGCCGAAGCCATACAGGCCTTCATCGTTCATTTCGACGACGAGGACATGGTTGAAACCCGAGAAAATGTTGTCGAGGCCGTTCGGCAGCGGGCTGATGTGCCGGATATGGATGGCGGAAACGCTGTCACCGGCCGCGCGGGCGCGGTCCACAGCTTCCTTGATGGGGCCCTGGGTCGAACCCCAGCCGACGAGAAGGACATTCCCTTCCGACGGCCCGTAAATGGCGGGCACGGGAAGCGTGGCGGCGAGGGTCTGCAATTTTTTGCGGCGCTTGGCGCTCATTTGCATGTGCAAACGGGGCGAGCCGGTGGGATGGCCCATCTCATCATGTTCGAGGCCCGTGGCGATGGGGTAAATGCCGTTCGTGATGCGCGTGCCGGGAACAACGCGGCTGGTGACGCCATCGGCCACTGAAAGATCGTAGGGTTTGTGGCTCGCAACGGGAGTGAGATCTGGGGAGATGTCCTGGCAGACTTTTTCGAGATTCGGCTCAGGGAAGGCCTCGATGCGCGTGGCGATGGCCTGATCCGAAAGGATGATGACCGGGACGCTGTATTTGCGGGCGATGTTGACGGCCTCGATGGCGGTGTAGAAGCAGTCCTCGACATTGGCCGGGGCGATGACGACGCGCGGGGAATCGCCGTGCCCGCCGAAGCAGGCGATGTTGAGGTCGGATTGTTCAACGTTGGTGGGCATGCCCGTGGAGGGGCCGCCGCGCTGGACGTCCACAATGATGAGAGGCACTTCCGCCATGACGGCCCAGCCGAGGGCTTCGGTCTTGAGCGAGATGCCCGGGCCGCTGGAACCGGTCACTGCCACGCGGCCGGCATAACTGGCGCCGATGGCCATGGAAATGGAGGCAATCTCGTCCTCGCATTGGACGAAGCTCCCGCCGTATTTGGGAAGTTCGCGACGGAGGAGTTCCATGATGTCCGACCACGGGGTGATGGGATAGCCCGCTCCGAAACGCACACCGGCGGCGAGGAGGCCGTAACCGAGCGCTTCGTTGCCGTTCATGACAACCTGAAGGCCTTCCTTTTTCTGGCTATCAACGAACTTGAATGTTTCGAGAAGGCCTCCGAGCGAATGGCTGTAACCCGCGTGGAAAGCCGAAAGGGCGTTCTTCAAGATGCTGGTGTCCTTGCCGTTAAAGCGCTCGCCGATGAGTTTTTCGAGCTTGGTGACGTCCAGATCGAACATTTTGGCAATCAGTCCCAAGGCGTAGATATTTTTGCCCTTGTCCTTGGCGGTGCCGCCGATGGCTTCAACGGTCAGCCCCGAGATGGGAACGCCGACGTGACGGTAGGTCTTCTGCCATTCGGGCTTGGGTTCGACATGGTCGGAATCATAAAGGACGATGCCGCCCTTTTTGAGCGAATTGATGTGGTCTTCGTAGGAATGCTGGTAAAAGGCGAGGAGAACGTCGGCGTCATCACCGGCGCTGAGGACTTCCCCGGAGCCGACGCGGACCTGGAAGATGGACGGGCCACCGGAAATGGTGGAGGGGATCGTCATGAAGGTCATGACTTCCTGCTCGCTGCGGCCGGCCAGCCGGGCCAGGAACCCGCCGATGGCCTGGATGCCGTCCTGAGAATTGCCCGCGATGCGGATCACCGCCTCGGATACCTTGGAAACTTTGGGGGCCGCGCCGTCGGGTTGGGCGGTCAGGGTTGCGTCGCTCATTTTTGGTCTCTCGTTAAAAAATCGTCAATACTGTTAGGCAAAACCGCCGCGTCTACTGGTTTCAGCGACGCGGCATCGTTGCAGCATCACAGTAACACTACGGAATATATCGTGCAATGCTAAACTAGATAAGTATCATGTTGTGTATCAACAGTTTGAATCGCAATGCAAGTGGGGCTTTGGGAGCGACCATGTGGGTCATTAGCAATAATTATGCTGGCCCGGATGTGGGTTAGAGCATTTCCCTCAATCCTGTAGCGCGCGGCTGCGGCCTTTTCGGGCAGCGGTGCTTTTGGCTTCTGGCGTTGTTTCGGCTCGGTCACAGGCCGCTGCGGGCATGCTCTCTCGCCAAAACTTTGCCAGAAGCCAAAATCCCTCGCTCCGCATCGCTACATCATTTCTGTCAATGCTCTAGTCGTCGGACTAGGACGAGGACGCCACGGGCTTCCGGAGGTAAAAGTTCAAGCCGTCGGCCACGCCGTAGCCGTTCGGCAGCGAGCTGACAAAGCCGTTTTGCGCGAGGACCGCTTGTTTGACGACGTCCAGGGCGTTGGCCGGAGCAGCGAGGCAGGCGGCGTGGCGGAGTTCCAGCATGGGCAGGTCGTTGAGGTGGTCGCCGACGGCAAACACGTGTTTGGGGCTTATTTTATGCAGGCGCGCGATCTCCGTGAGGGCGGTGCCCTTGTCGTAATCGGCATGGCAAAACCGGGCATAAACGCTGTTCCTCATGACCTTGAGGTGGGGCACCTCCCGGCAGTAATCCTCCATGTATTCGTGGATGGCGTCGGCTTCGGTGTTATTGCCGGCGGTCAGGCAGAACGGCGAATAGGCGTCCTCGGAGATGCTGGCATTGTAACGGGAGCTGACCCAGCTCAGGAGGCGTGGCAGGTCCTTGCGGACTTGGACGAACAATTCTTCGTGGGACTGGCGGCAGGCGTCGTTCCATTCCGCGTGCCCGATGTAGCCCGAGTCCTCGCGGCGGTGGATTTCGCGTTCGACGATGATGACGTAATCCGGCTGGATGGTGATGTCCGGACGCATCAGGCCGTGCATGAGAAAGGGCAGGTCGCGGCCGGTGTTGATGACCCATTTGACGCCCTGTTTTTGCAGGCGGGCGATGAGTTCCTGCAAGGGCACGGGGATGGGCGGGGCTTCAAACTCATTGAACAAGGTGCCGTCAAAGTCCGTGGAAATAATTTTAATCACAAAATGGTTGCGTCTGCGGCGGCGGTTCGGCCGCCGGGGCAGAGTTTATTATGCCGTCGGCGGGAGGGCAATACGAGGATGATGGGGCGCTTCGCCGAAACGGACTAAAAACAAGGGCAGTGTCGAGCGGCACCCAGGAGGATGTGGGTAAGCCATCACCGCCGTGTTTGGGACTTGCAAAAAACGCATTTTTGTGCGTAGTTGAGGACGTGAGCGCGCTGGAAATCATCGAACAGATCAAAGCCCTGCCGCCGGATGAGCGGGCCCAAGTCACTAAATTTGTGGTCGAGACCGATGATTCCTGGATTCCAGAGGAATTTAGGCAAGGCATGACGGACATCGCCGCCGGTCGCACGGTGGATTTGGACACGGCGTTGAACGAGCCGTACCCCGGCGATAAATGAGTTATCACTTTCGCGCCGCAAAGTCCTTTTGGCGCGGTTGGAGCCGGCTGACGACGAGCCAGCAGAGGGCAGCCCGGCAGGTGTTCCCGGTTTTTAAGGCCAACCCGTTCGATCCGCGCTTACGGACGCACAAGATTCACCGCCTTTCCGCGCATTACGGACGCACGATCTATGCGGTGGATATCGCCAGTGATTTGCGCGCGGCGTTTTATGTTGAGGGCGAAACCGTCTGGTCGGTGTCCATCGGCACGCATGACATTTACAAGGGTTAATTGGACGACTCGGGGATGCTCAGAGTGAGCCTCGAGCGCTGGCAGGAAAAGGATTTGGAGTTGCGGCGGAAA
>DATMLG010000440.1:0-6967 GCA_035570675.1 Verrucomicrobiia bacterium
ACAGGTGCGGCCGAAGGGTTACGGCTCGGACGTCGAGCGCGGCTGGGGTGGCCGGCCCGGCGTGGTGCAAAGCGTTGCCCAGGATTATCTCTATGACCGGCCGGTCATGCTCGGTTCGCAACGCATCGGCCCCGACCTCGCGAACATCGGCCACCGCCAGACCAACGAGTTGGAGTTGCTGAAGCATATTTACAATCCGCAACTGACCATGCCCAAGTCCGTCATGCCGCCGTACAAATTTCTCTTCGAAACGCGCAAGCTGCACCCGGGTGAATCACCCTCCGCAGACGCGCTGCCGGCCGGCAATGCCGCGCCGGACGAGGAAGTGGTGCCCACGGATGACGCCCGCGCGCTGGTGGCGTACTTGTTGAGCCTGCATTCCGATGGCTTGCTCTTTGAAACCCCGCCACCGCCGGCACCCGCCACGAACGCGCCTTCTTCCACCAATGCCCCGGCTGCGGGAACCAATGCTCCCGCAACCAATACTCCGCCCAAATGAGGCCTGACGCCATAAATCCCCGGCCCGATACGGGGAACGATGCCGAGCCAAAGGCGGACTGGTCGCCCGTGCCCATCTTGCTTGTTGTCATTTTTGCACTGCTGACTTACTGGGGCATGCTTTATTTGAACGACCACGGCGGCGGTTTCAATCCGAAGGTCTATCAGCCTTACGAAAGCTTTACGATGCTTCAGGACCTGCAACCGCGCCTGGACATCACCAATCAACTGCCGCGCGACGGCGAAAAAATCTTCAACGCCAATTGCGCCGTCTGCCATCAGCAGAGCGGTGTCGGCAATCCCGCGAACGGCTGCCCGCCGCTGGTGGGTTCCGAGTGGGCCACGGCGGGCGGTCCGAATCGCATCATCCGCCTGGTATTGAACGGGGGCGCCGGGCAGATTACTGTCAAGGGCCAGCAGTATCCGGGCACCACTCCCATGACACCGTTCAAGACCGTGCTGAGCGACTATCAAGTTGCCGCGGCGCTGTCGTATGTGCGCAACGCCTGGGGCAACAAGGCGTCCGTGGTCATGCCGGATCAGGTGAAGAAAATTCGCGAGACAACCAAGGACAAGAACAACAACTGGACGCCCACGGAATTGCAGCAAATCCCGGATTCCGACTAGTCGGCCAGCCCCGGTCCCGGGGGAGCATGGTTCAAACTGCCCGTCACGTTTCCAAGATGGGGACCGCAGACGCGTGCTTGTGGAATTGCGGATATTCTGAATTTAAGGAGTTCACATTTTATGCCATAAATCGCCAAACCCGACCTTTTTACCTGCGAAACCGCTCACACAAATATATCTTTACATTACCCCCCGGAACGAATAGTGGAGAACATAATGTAAAGTATAGCGCACAGATTGGCGGCCGCACCCTGCCCCAAAAAGTGCAGTAAATTTGGAGAGCCGAATCGCGAGGAACGAGCGGACGAAACTTGAGACTTGAAAATCAATTTTCTTACCTTTTGCAGATTATGTTTTCAATAAAGATGATGCCTCTTGTGTTGCTTTCTTTTCCGGCTCTCTTTTCCGGTTGCAAGGAAAAGGACGAGACCCGTCCGGCCGCGCTGCCGGAAGTCCAGGTGGTCGCCGTCGAGCAGCGGGATGTGCCAATTTATCGCGAGTGGGTCGGCACCCTGGCGGGGGAAGTCAACGCCACCATTTCGGCGCAAGTGAGCGGCTACCTGCTCACGCGCAATTATCAGGAAGGCGGCCTCGTGACGAATGGCCAGGTGCTCTTCCAGATCGACGACCGCACCTACAAGGCCGCGCTCGATCAGGCGATGGCCAGGGTGGGCAAATCGGAGCTCGACGTGAAGCGCTACACCCCGCTGGCCGCGACCCAGGCCATCAGCCAGCAGGAACTCGACGACGCCGTCCAGGCGAACCTCGCCAATGAAGCCGCCGCCGAGGCCGCCCGGCTCAATTATCAATTCTGCAAAATTCTTTCACCGGTGGACGGCTTGGCCGGTCTCGCGCAGGCGCAAGTCGGCGATCTGGTCGGCCCCGGCTCCGGTGCGTTGACGACCGTGGCGCAGATCAATCCGATCCGGGTTTATTTTTCCGTTTCCCAGCAATTGTTGACTCAGATTCAGGAAGGCATACTGGCGGAAGGCAAGAAGCTGCGGGACGAGGGCGGGGACTATCAAGGTCCGCCGCTGGAATTAACCCTCGCATCTGGCACGATTTACCCGCTAAAGGGTCAGGTGCGGTTCGCCAACAATCAAGTGGATGTCACCACCGGCACCGTCAGGGTGGTGGGCGAATTTGAAAATCCGCAGGGCCTGCTCGTGCCCGGAATGTTCGTGCGCGTGCGGGCCATGCTGGACATGGAGAAGGGCGCGCTGCTGGTGCCGCAATCCTCGGTGGTGAACCTGCAGGGCCGTTACCTGGTCGCGATTGTGGGCGAGGACAACAAGGTGAGCATCCGGCCGGTGACGGCGGGAGAAACCGTCGGGCGGGAATGGGTCGTCCAGGGCAATATCAAGGCGGGCGACCGCGTCATCGTCGAAGGCGTGCAGAAAGTCCGGGATGGTGTGGAAGTCAATCCCGTGCCGCTCGACGTGGATTTCAAAGCAATTCCGGCGGCGGAGGCGCAAAAGACAAAACTTTAGACGGGCGCCATCCGTTCCGCGCCCGCTGACATATGTCAAAATTTTTCATCAGTCGTCCGATTGTTGCCATCGTAATTTCCATCCTGATGGTCATCCTGGGCCTGGTGGCGATGTCCGGTTTGCCCATCGCGCAGTTTCCCAACATCGCCGATCCGCAGATCCAGGTGAACGCCATTTATCCTGGCGCGGACGCCACCACCGTTGAGCAATCAGTGGCCACTCCCGTTGAGCAGCAGATGTCCGGCGTGGACAACATCGAATACATGTATTCCCTGAACGCCAACAACGGCACGATGAAGTTGACGGTGGACTTCAACATCAAGACCGATCCGAACACCGACCAGATTCTCGCGCAGATGCGGCAGAGCCAGGCCGCTTCGCAGCTGCCCACGGCGGTGAACAATCAGGGCGTGAACGTCCAAAAATCCACCTCCGCGCCGCTCATCATGTTCGCGCTCTTTTCGCCGAATAATACCTGGGATGGCACTTTTCTCGCCAACTACGCAGTCGTTAACATCAACGACCTGATGACCCGCGTGCCGGGCATCGCCAGCGTATCGGTTTTCGGTGCGGGCAATTACGCCATCCGGCTGTGGGTCCGCCCCGACCGCCTCGCCCAGATGGGCGTCACCGTTCCCGAAATCATCAACGCCGTCCAGGCGCAGAACACCGTGAACCCCGCCGGCCAGATTGGCGGTGAACCGATTCCCTCCGGTCAGCAGTTCACCTACGCGGTCCGGTCGCAGGGCCGCCTGGAAACCGAGGAACAATTTGAAAACATCGTTCTGCGTGCCGCTCCCGGCGGCGCAATCTTGCGGGTGAAGGATGTCGCCCGCGTCGAACTCGGCGCGCAGAATTACAACATGACGGCGCGCTTGAACGGCAAGCCCGCCGCGCTCATCGCCCTCTACCAGCTGCCGGACTCCAACGCGGTGGATGCCGCCAACGGCGCCAAAAAAGTCATGGCCGAACTCAAGCAGACTTTTCCGCCCGACCTCGACTATGCCGTCGCCCTCGACACCACGCTGGCTGTCACCGAGGGCATGAAGGAAATCGAGCATACACTCGTCGAGGCCATTGTGCTGGTCATCATCGTCGTCTTCATCTTCCTGCAAGGCTGGCGTGCCACACTCATCCCGCTGCTCGCCGTGCCAGTGTCGTTGATTGGAACCTTTGCGTTGTTCCCCCTGTTTGGTTTCTCCATCAACACGCTCTCGCTCTTTGGTCTGGTGCTGGCCATCGGCCTGGTGGTGGATGACGCCATCGTCGTGGTGGAAATCGTGGAGCATCACATTGACAAAGGATTGTCGCCCAAGGAGGCGGCGCTGAAGGGCATGCAGGAAGTCTCCGGGCCGGTCATGGCCATCGCGATCATTCTCGCGGCGGTGTTTGTGCCGACGGCATTTATTCCCGGCATCACGGGCAGGCTGTACCAGCAGTTCGCTGTGACGGTTGCCGTGTCAGTGGCCATCTCGGCTTTCAATGCACTTACACTCTCGCCCGCGCTGGCGGCCCTGTTGCTCCGCCCCAAGACAAAAGGAACCGGCTTGCTTCAAAAATTTTATGATGTCTTTAACAAATGGTTTGGCCGGGCGACCGATGGTTACGTCGGCGTGTGCCGCCTCCTCATCCACAAGAGTTCCTTCGCGCTGATTTTGCTGGCGGCCTTCACGCTGCTTGCCGGCTTGCTGGGCAAATCCACCAACGCCAGCTTCCTGCCGGACGAAGACCAGGGTTATATCTACGCCGGCGTGCAACTGCCCGACGCCGCGTCCGCCCAGCGCACCAGCGAGGTGATGCGGCAGGCGGAGGAGATTCTGAAAGCGACGCCCGGCGTAAAGTATTATTCCACGGTCGTCGGCTACAGCATGCTGAGCGGCGTGCAGAACACCTACAGCGGCTTCTTCTTCATTACGCTCGAGGAATGGTCCAAACGTAAAAAGCCGGAGGAACAATACAAGGCCATCATGGCGCACTTGAACGCGGAGATGAGCCGGATTCCCGGCGCGATTGGATTCGCTTTTTCACCACCGGCGATTCCGGGGGTCGGCGCCTCGGGCGGCGTCACCTTCATTCTCGAAGACCGCACCGGCAAGGGCGGCGATTTTCTGGTGACCAATCTAAAAGCCTTTCTCGACGCGGCGAAGAAGCGCCCGGAACTGGTCGGCGTATTTACCACGGCGTTGCCATCCGTCCCGCAGGTTTACGTGAAAGTTGACCCTGACCAGGTGCTCCAGCAGGGCGTGAAACTTCAGGATGTCTATCAAACCATGCAATGTTTCATGGGGGGTGCGTTCGTGAATTACTTCAACCGTTTTGGCCGCCAGTGGCAGGTCTATGTGCAGGCCGAGGGCGACTACCGCACCAGGGCCGAGAACCTCGGCCAGTTCCAGGTGCTGAACGACTCCAAAAACATGGTTCCCCTCGCGGCGGTAACGAGCGTGAAGTCCACCGTCGGACCGGAGTTCACCATGCGTTACAACCTTCACGAGAGCGCCCAGGTTAATGCCTCGGCCAAACCCGGCTACAGTTCGGCCCAGGCCATGAAGGCACTGGAGGAGGTTTTCGCGGCAACCATGCCGCCGGGTATGGGTTATGATTACATGGGCATGAGCTATCAGGAAAAAAAGGCGCAACAAGGCGTCTCACCGATGGTCATCTTCGGATTCTCGCTTATATGCGTGTTTCTCATCCTTGCCGCCCAATACGAAAGCTGGAGCCTGCCGTTCAGCGTGCTGCTGGGAACGCCCGTGGCGGTTTTTGGCGCGTTCGCGGGCATCATGGTTGGTCGTTATGAAAACAATGTTTATGCCCAGATCGGTCTGGTCATGCTCATCGGCCTGTCCGCCAAGAACGCCATCCTGATTGTCGAATTTGCCAAGATGGGTTATGAAGAGGGCAAGCCGCTCATTGACGCCGCGCTGGAGGGCGCCAGGCTGCGCCTGCGTCCCATCCTGATGACGAGCTTCGCGTTCATCCTCGGTTGCGTACCGCTGGCCAGGGCGAGTGGCGCCGGGGCGTTGTCGCGCCAGGTCATGGGCTTCACGGTCATCGGCGGCATGCTGGCGGCAAGCTTCATTGCCATCTTCCTGATTCCCGTGATTTTCTACTTCATTGAAAAACTGGGCGCGGGAAAACATCCGGTGGTGAAGACCGAAGCAGCACCAGGCGCACCGCAGCAAGGAGCACCCTGACATGATTCGGAGTTATTATTTTCGATGCTTCGGAGTGCTGGCGGGTCTGGCTTTTCTTGGCGGCTGCGCCGTGGGCCCGAACTACAAACACCCCGCCGTGAATACACCGGAAGGGTTCCGTTTTGCGGAAAGTCAGACCACCAATTCACTCGCCGATCTGCCGTGGTGGACAGTGTTCAAAGATCCGATTCTGCAAGGTTTGATTGGCACCGCGTTCACGAACAACTACGATCTCAAGCAGGCGGTGGCGCGCGTGGAGCAGGCCCGCAATCAAGTTGCCGTGGCCAACTCGGCGTTCTTTCCGCAAATCGGCTACGGCGGCGACGTCGGACGCGGACGCAATGCCCTCTACAACTCGCCCGCCGCCTTGAACGGCGTCACGGAAAGCTCCGCGCTGCTGAGCCTCAACGCCGCATGGGAGATCGACCTCTGGGGCCGCATCCGCAGGTCAAGCGAGGCCGCCCGCGCGCAATATCTCGCCACGGACGAGGCCCGTCGCGGGGTCATGATCACCCTGGTGAGCGATGTTGCTCGGTCCTACTTCCAGCTTCTGGATCTGGACCAGGAACTGGAAATCGAACGCGCCGCGACGAATGCCTACGCCGGCAGCTACCGCATCTTCAATGACAAGTTGAGCAATGGCGTCTCCTCCAAGCTTGAGACCGACCGCGCCGCCGCTGCGTTCGCCAATGCCGCCGGCGCCATCCCGCAGCTCGAGGCCCAGATCGCGACGACGGAGGACCAGCTCAGTGTTTTGCTCGGCCACAATCCCGGTCCGATTGCCCGCAATTCCCTGACCAATCAACCGCAGCTCACCCCGGAGGTTCCGGCGGGTCTGTCCAGCGAATTGTTGCGCCGCCGGCCTGACGTGATTGCGTCCGAACAATCATTGATCGCCGCCAATGCGAACATTGGCGTGAGTGTGGCAAATTTTTTCCCGCAGATCGGTCTCACGACTTTTATGGGCCGGGCCAGCCCCGCGTTGTCCGCGTTCTCCGGCGGCACAGCCAGCCTGTGGAACGTGGGCGGCACAATGGCGGGCCCGTTGTTCCAGGGCGGACAACTTCGGGCTCAATACCGCGTCTCCAGGGCGCAGTTTGAGCAGGCCAGGGCGGCCTACGAGCAGACGGTAATAACAGCGTTTCAGGAAGTTTCGGA
>DATMLG010000441.1:0-14388 GCA_035570675.1 Verrucomicrobiia bacterium
GGCCTGAGCTACGAGTCGTCCATGCTCCTGCCCAAGGACGGAAAATATTATTTCGACGCCAGCGACCACGCTCTCGTCCAAACCTTCCAAACCCTCGGCATCAAAAGCCTCCGTGTTGGCGCCAATGCCGTTGACGACCCAACCGTCCCGGTTCCCCAGGAAAAGGACATTGATCAGCTTTTCAACTTTGCCCGCGCCGCCGGCGTGAAAGTGATTTATTCCTTCCGCCTGAAAAATGGCGACCCCGCTGATTCCGCGCGCCTCGCCACTTACATTGCCGCTCACTATGCCGATGTCCTCGACAGCTTTTCCATTGGCAACGAACCCAACTTTTTCCTCAAAACCTACGACACCTTTTTCGCGGCCTGGAAGCCCCACTACGACGCCATCCTCAAGGCTGTGCCCAACGCCATGTTCGACGGCCCCAGCGCCACCGGCCCCTACGCGCTCGGCCTCGCCAGAGACTTGTTCGCCGACGGCCACCTGGCCATGGTCAGTGATCATTATTATTTTCTGGGCTCCGGCCGCGCCGCCGAAAAAGACCCGCCCGCCTCCCGCGCCCGTTTTCTAACCAACAGTCTTCATCGCGGATACGAAAGGGATTTTGCCCAAACCGGCGCGGTACTTGGGTCCAATGGCGTGCCTTACCGGATTGATGAGTGTAATAGCTGCTACAACGGTGGCGCCAAGGATTCCAGCGACACGTTTGCCTCCACCTTGTGGGCGCTCGATTGCACCCACTGGTGGGCCGCGCATCACATCCTCGGCATGAATTATCACACCGGCGAATCCGTTGGCCGCGACGGCGTTTTTGGCGCTGCGAACTACGCCGCCTTCATCCATCGCCCCGATGGCGATGGATTCATCATGCGCCCACAATCCTACGCCCTCCTCGCTTTCACCCAGGGCGCGCGCGGCCAGCCCCTCGAAGTAAAATTACAGGCTGCTTCTGAACTCAATTTCAACGCCTATGCCTACCGCGACCTCGACGGATCTCTTTACGTGACCCTCATCAATAAAAGTTATGGCGACCATTCGCAATCGGCGTCTGTATCGCTCACGCTGCGCCCGGACTGGTTCGGTGGTAAATGCGCGCTAATGGATCTGATACAAAAAGACGGAGACGTTGCCGCAAAATCTGGCGTCACGCTGGGCGAAACAGCCGTTGACCCTCAGGGAACCTGGCCAGGTCGCTGGAGAGAAATCGTACACGGCCAATGGCGTAAGCTTGACGATGGCACGGAAATTCCCATGATCGTTCGAGTGCCTCCCGCCTCCGCTACCATCCTTAAATTTACTCCCGCCAAATAAACTGCCAAACCGGCCAGCTCTTACTTCCGCTGCCTTGGCGTTTGCACAAAAGTGGTCCGGTTCCACGTCAACCAGTAATCCTGGATGGCATGGATCATCGTCACCAGCTCCTGCGGCCGTGAAGGCTTCGTTAGAAAAGAATTCGCCCCCGCCTCCAGCGCCAGGGCGATGTCCTTCGGCCGGTCCGAGGAACTCAGCACTATCACCGGCAGCCGCTTCAACAGCGGATGCGCCCGCACCTCTTCCAGCACTTCGACGCCATTCATCCGCGGCAATCTCAGGTCGAGCAGCAACAAGTCCGGAAAGGGAAATAATTTGCGGTTGGCAAACGGGTGTTCGCCCTTGAGATGCGCCATTACTTCCTCCCCGTTGGCGGCAAATTGAACCGTCGCCATCGACCCCGCCTTCGCAAACGCCCGCCGGATCAGGCGCACTTCGTCTTCGTCGTCATTCGCCACCAAGATGGTTCGTTCCTGCATAATTATTGCCGTCTGATATGCACGGACGATAAAGACCGCCTGCCCGGTTACAAAATTAATTCTTTGTCATCTTCAGACGCCACGCCCGCGGCCTTTGCCGGCAATCACATATATAAGACCACGCGCGGTCTAAATTATTCCCGCCTTTGAAACAATAATCGTCCCCCGCCCGCGAATATTCACTTCCCCGCGCGCGAGCGATGCAATTGCAGCCGGATACAACGCCCGTTCCGCCTCCTGGATGCGCGCGTGCAGCATCGCCGGCGTGTCCCCCGCCTGCACCGGCACCGTCTGTTGCGCGATGATCGGCCCCGTATCAATCCCCTGGTCCACAAAATGCACCGTCACCCCGGTGAACTTCACGCCGTAATCCAGCGCCTGCTTCCACGCCTCCAGCCCCGGAAACGACGGCAGCAGCGCCGGATGAATGTTGATGACCCGCTGCGCGAACGCCCGCAAAAAATCGCCCTTCAAAATCCGCATGAAACCCGCCAGCACCACCAGGTCCACCCGCGCTTCCTGCAAGGCGCCAATATATGCCCGCTCCGCGTCCTCATCCAGTTTCGTCCGGAATTTCCCCGGCTCAATAAATCTCGCCACCAGCTTCCGCTCGCGCGCGCGTTCCAAAATCCCCGCGTCCGCTACATCGCTGACGACCAGCGCGACTTCCGCCGGCAACGTGCCCGCTGCGCACGCGTCTGCGATCGCCACGAAGTTTGAGCCTTTGCCCGACCCCAGCACGCCCAGCCGGTATTTTTGTTCTGCGCCCATGCGACTCTCATACCGCCCCGCCCCCGCCCTCGCAAGTCTAAGCTTGGACTTTCCGCCCCAATCGTGTTTCATCTTTGCGTATCCGCCGTATGGACGACACGAATTCATTGATCGAACAACGCAAGGCCAAGCTCGCCGCGCTGCGCGCCCGGGGCATCAATCCCTTCGCCAACAAGTTTTCGCCCGACGAAACCTGCGAGCATGCCCGCACCCATTACACCGAGGGCCGCGAAGTCGCCCTCGCCGGCCGCATCACCGCCCACCGCGAAATGGGCAAGAGCATGTTCATTGACATCAAGGACCAGAGCGGCCGTATGCAGGTTTACGCGCAAAAACAGGCCCTCGGCGACGAATCATTCGACATCTTCAAACACCTCGACCTCGGCGATTTCCTCGGCGTCAAGGGTACGCTGTTCACCACCAAGACCGGTGAAATCTCCGTCAAACTGGCCTCCTTTATCATCCTCGCCAAGGCCCTCCGTCCGCCGCCCGAAAAATGGCACGGCCTGGTGGACACCGAAATCCGCTACCGCCAGCGCTACCTTGATTTGATGGCCAACGACGAGGTGAAGAAAACCTTCCTGCTTCGCAGTGCCATTGTTCGGGAGATTCGCAATTTCTTTCATACGCGCGGGTTCGTTGAAGTCGAAACCCCGATGATGCAGAACATTCCCGGCGGGGCTGCCGCCGCTCCGTTCACCACTCATCACAACGCGCTCAACTGCAATTTCTACCTGCGCATCGCCATCGAGCTGTTTCACAAGCGCCTGCTCGTCGGCGGCATCGACCGGATTTTCGAGATTGGCAAAAACTTCCGTAACGAGGGCCTCTCCCGCAAGCACAACCCGGAATTCACCATGCTCGAGGCCTATCAGGCCTACGGCGATTACGAGACCATGATGGAACTCGTTGAATCGCTCATCGTCCACGTCGCCGAAAACACGCTGGACACCCTGTTCATCGAGCACAAGGACGCCGAGGGCAAAATCACCAAGACCATCAACCTCACCCCGCCCTGGACACGCGTTAAATACAAGGACCTCATCCGCGAAAAAGCCGGTGCCGACTGGTTTGACCTCTCCACTGCGGGCCGCCGCGAACGCGCCGTTTCCCTGGGTGCCGAAATCGGCAAGGAATACGAGGACTTCGAGATTACCGGCGCCATCTTCGAGAAATTGATTGAGCCGACGCTCATTCAACCCACCTTCGTCACCCATTTGCCGAAGGAACTCGTTCCGCTCGCGAAGCTGTCGCCTGATGATCCCACTACCGTCGAAGTCTTTGAATGCTGCATCAACGGCCAGGAAATCGCGCCCGCCTATTCCGAGCAGAATGACCCCATCGAACAACGCGAACGCCTCGAACACCAGGCCGGCGGCGAGCAGCAGAAACTTGACGAAGATTTTCTTGTCGCCCTGGAACATGGCATGCCTCCCGCCGGCGGCATGGGCATGGGCATTGACCGTCTCTGCATGATGCTTCTCGGCCAGGAATCCATCCGCGACGTCATCCTCTTCCCCCAGATGAAGCCGAAGGGTTAAAATCCTTCTCAGAACGGCAGCTCGCCACTAAGGGAGAGAATGCAATAGGACCTGTGATGAAAAAGTTGCTGTTGCTTGAAGACAATACGGAACGGATTGCTGCATTTCAGGTGGCCGTAAAAAGCCTTGGGGAAGATTGGGAAATTGAGGTATGGAACGACGCGCCCGCCATGCTTGCTAACTGCGAGAATTACTTCGAGCATGCAGCTTTAATCTCTCTCGACCATGATTTGAATCCTCAACCTGGTGGCGCCGGTGATCCAGGCACAGGACTGGAGGTCGCCAAGTTTCTTGCAGGTTATCTTCCACTTTGCCCTGTAATTATCCATTCATCGAACACCGATCGGGCATGGTCCATGCACAACGAACTGCGTTTTGCACATTGGCAGGTTGACCGCGTGGGACCCATCGGTGAGGATTGGATTCCAAAGTTATGGCTTCCCAAGGCGCACGAGTTGATCAAGGCCATCCCGAACACGGTTCGATTCAACCGGCCACCGAACCATCCCCAGCGGATGGCCCGTACTATTGTTTCTCTTGAAGGTCTTGCGATCGGAGATGCCCTCGGCGAAATGCTCGCATATCGTCATGCGGAAGCAGCCCGAACCATTCGTGCAGGTCTTCCGTCCGGGCCCTGGTTTCACACAGATGATACCGAAATGGCCTTGTCGATAGTGGATGTGCTCAGGTTGCATGGGCATATACACCAAGATGCCCTCGCAAGAAAATTCGCTTGGCGTTTTGAGCGTGATCCGGATCGCGGATACGGGAAGATGACCCGAATGCAAATGCGTGAGATTTTGGCAGGCGGAGAGTGGCAACAAACTGCGGCGTCTGCTTTCGGAGGCCAAGGGAGCATGGGTAATGGCAGCGCGATGCGCGTTGCTCCGTTGGGAGCATATTTTGCAGATGATTTGGAACTTGTTGTGGCGGAGGCAAGGGCATCCTCGTTGATCACACATACTCACCCGGAGGGCATCGCTGGCGCAATTGCTGTTGCGTTGGGGGCCGCCGCGGCGACGCAATTGCGCAACTCAACTGTGGATGAGGGGGCAAAAGAGTTTTTTGAAGCTGTGCTGAGTTGCACCCCGGATGGCCAAGTCCGCCGTGGAATTGTTCTGGCCTCACAAACTCCGAGAACCGTGCCGGTGGAAAGTGTCGCCAAGGCCCTTGGCAATGGCTCGCTCGTTACCGCACCTGATACCGTACCGTTAACCCTGTGGTGTGCAGCGCATCACCTGGATAATTACGTCGAGGCATTGGCTACTACAATTTCGGCTGGCGGCGATTGTGATACGAACGCTGCGATTGTAGGTGGTATCGTGGCACTTTCAGCCGGCTCCGAGGCGATTCCTCAAGATTGGCGCGAAGCCAAAGAACGTTAAGCTCGGCACTCCGAATTCCCCACTTAATCGAGTCAGTCTCCATCGTACGACCCCGCATTGCACGATTTGGGCGGAAACATGCACAGGACCAGCGACCACCCCGGTTCGCGCCCGCCGTCATGCAGCGAATATTTGTGATGATGCCACTGGGGAAAGGCCCGTTCCAGTGCGTCCATGATCGGCTTTACTGCGTCCTCCTTCACTCCCGAAATCTCCAGCCCGTAATCCTCATGGATCGGGTCGATTGAACTGAAATCGCTGAACCACGAATAACCGGCTTCCTCCAGAAGTTCCAGCGCCCGGTTGCGGTCCTCAAACAGTTCCGGATAAAATTCAAAACCCGTAGCCTCGTTGGCTTCGCGCTCGAAAATCCGTACGCTCAAACCCTCCATGCGCAAATGCGCCGCAATCCGCGGCAGGATTCGCCGCCGCGCCGCCTTGGGAAATTCGCGGTGATTGGGATACCAGTTAAAAAACAGATGTGTCCGCTGCGAAGACGGCGTGCCGACCAGCACCATCGCCCCGTCCTCCTCGTAAATCGGAAACGTGTACTCGCTGTTCGCCTCCCGGTACACAAGCCGTCCGGCACCCGGACTTTTCACCGAGTAATGCCAGTTCCTTCGCAGGACAGACATGAGGCTCATGCCTCAATGTAACCGAAACTCGAAACTTGCCAAACTCAATTTTTCAGAAACTAACCTTTAATGCTTCTGCTGCTCATTATCGCGCGGAGAAGCCACGGCATCGGGATGTGAATTTCCTGGCTTGGCCAGTTCAACGGGCGGGGGTTTCTCGGCCAAAGGCGGCAAGGCATGTGCCTGATTCGCCACCGCCTGGCTCCTCGGCACATGCGGAATCGGCTTGGCCGGCGGTTCCGGGGGCGGCGGCGCATCATGCGGCTTGAACAACGGCGGCAATGCATGCGCCTGATCGGCCACCTGCTGGCTTCGGGGTGTATGGGTCGCCAGCGAGCCGGGCGGGGCGGGCGGTTCCTTCCATTCCGGCTCCGGGCCTATGATTTCAACCGGCTGACCGGCGTCAGGCTTCGGCTGCGGGGCACGTTCCACCGTCTGTTTTGGCGGCGCCTCAACGGGCCTGACGGGCTCGTTGGGGGCCATGTTTCTATGTTCGTCACTGGCGGGCAGCATCGGGCCATGCTGAACAATGGGATGCTGCTCATCCACTTTCACCGCGCGCACTTCGACCGGTTTATCCGGCATGCGGGGGGTGCGCCGATAAACCGCAGCCACCGCGCCGTTGCCCGGGCCGTGTTCCCCGCCGCCGGCAGGCTCATCGCGAATGGCAATCGGCCGCAGATTCGCATGGGTCACCGCGGCAACCCGCTCCACCGGTATGCCCCGGTTGACGACCGTTTTGTCTACAAATCGATAGTCATTAATGATGCTGGTGTGGGCGTAAATTCGGTCCACATCAGGCTGCCCCAGCCGGTGATGCCCCAAATCCGGCGCGCAAAAATCTCCCAGCGCCACAAATGTGAAGCAATTGGCTGGCAATCCGAAATCGAAGTTTGCGCCCACCCGCACGCCATTGTAGAGAAAACCGGCGTTGGCATCAAAAACCGCATGCAACGGCAGCGGCGCCCAGCCGCAGTCATTCCCGCCCGTGCGCCACGTCACCCACGCCGGGCCCCAGACACGGTCCGGAAACCAGACCCACCCGGCGTTCTGATGACGCAGCCAGCGCCCATAGTGGAAAGGTGCCCAGCCCCAGTCATAATCCGACTGCCAGAACCAGCCCGCATCCGTGTACACCCAGTGCCCGTCGTCGCAATACGGCTGCCATCCCGGGTTGGTCGCCACCACGGACGGCTGCCAGCACCAGCCGTATCCCTCCAAGTCCACCCACTGTCCGTAGGGCGACAGGTCCCCGTAAAAATAGTTCACGTCCTCCGGCGCGTCGGTGGAATAGTCTGTCTGCGCCCGTCCCGGCGTCGCGCTCAGCGCGAACGCCAAAAATACCCCTGTCAGAATGGTCTTTGACAATTTCATAGTCTTTCCAGCAGTCCACTTAATCAGAACCTTGGACTCATTCAAGGTTAACTTATTCAATCCTCAAATCCGGTATTTCCCTACCCCCTGCCGCCGCGCCAGCGTTACTTTCCAATGCAAAACTGGCTGAAAATGGAGTCCAGCAAGTCCTCGGTCGTCGTCTTTCCCACGATCTCGCCAATTGCGTTCGTCGCAATCCGCAAATCCATCGCCACCAGCTCCAGCGTTCGTTCGGCGCGCAATGCCTCGACGGTCTGCAGCGCCGCCGCCCGCGCGCGACCCAGCGCTTCCTGGTGCCGCGAATTGATCATCACCTCCAGCATCTCCGCCCGAATCTCGCCCGACCAAACCACCTGCTTGATGGCGTCCTTGAGCGCCTCAATGCCCTTTCCGCTGAGACAGCAAACGTCAACGACCTGCGCCGTGATTGCCTCCGGCAGTGCCAGTCGTCCCGGCAAATCAATTTTATTGCGAACCAATATTCTCTTCTTCCCGGCAAATTCCGCCAGATAACGTTCGTCTTCCGCCGTCAGCGGCTCCGAGCCGTCCAGCACCTGCAAGACCAATTCGGCCCGGTCCAGCGCTTCCCGGCTCCGCCGGATTCCCTCGGCCTCAATGTCATCCCCCGCCTCGCGCAAACCCGCCGTGTCCACAAAAACCACGGGCAGCCCCCGGATGTTCGCGGTCTCCTCCACCGTATCGCGGGTCGTGCCGGGGATCGGCGAGACAATCGCCCGATTTTGTCCGAGCAACTGGTTTAGCAAACTCGATTTCCCCGCGTTCGGGCGCCCGATAATTGCCGCCCGGATGCCTCGACGCAAAATCCGCCCCTCATTCGCCGTGCGCAACAATTCATCCATGAACTCCACACCTCGTTCCAGCCGCTCAATTAACTGCCGCCGCGTATCGGGCGCGATGTCTTCGTCGGGAAAATCAATGTGCGCCTCTACATGCGCGAGTGTCTTGATAAATTCATCGCGCAGTTGGTTCACGCGTTCGGATAATCGCCCGGCGAGCTGTTCGTTCGCTGCGGCCAGCGCCAGTTCCGTGCGGGCGTGAATTAAATCCGCGACCGCCTCCGCCTGCGTGAGGTCAATGCGCCCGTTGAGGAATGCGCGCCGCGTAAATTCTCCAGGCTGCGCCAGCCGCGCGCCGTTTCCCAGCACGGCATCCAGCACCGCCTTTGCCGCCAGCAGCCCGCCGTGGCAGGTGATTTCCACGACGTCCTCGCGTGTCAGGCTCCGCGGCGCGCGCATCACCGCCAGCATCACTTCGTCGATCTGCCGACCCTGTCGTTCAATCCTCCCGTAATGCAAGGTATGTGTGGATGCGGCCGAAGGCTTGCATGCGGATTTCCCGGCCGGGACGAAACAACCGTCCGCCACCGCCAGCGCCCGCGGCCCGGAAATGCGGATCACCCCAAGCCCGCCCTCGCCCAACGGCGTGGCAATCGCGGCAATGGTGTCATCCAGCATGGCTCCCTTGTATCATGCCCGGCCAAAAACTGCACGTTTTGCCGTGAATGTTAAAAACGGGCCGACCCGTCGCGCCCTCCTCAATGACCACAACTCCCGGCGGCATTTTCAGCGCCGCGTCCTGCCAGGAACAGCCGCGCCTTCTCGTAGCTTTTGCGGTGCATGTAATGCATTAAATCCGGCGCGGTCTGCGGCGGCAACTGCCGCGTCAGCGCATCCAGCCGTGCAAACACCGGCTTCAAATCGGGCTTCGGGCTTGCCGTCGCCATGCTTTTCACCAGCCCGTCCAGCTCGGTCAGCGTCCGTAATAGGTCTTGTTCGGTCGCGGTCATGATTAATTTTTAACCCACGCGCGGGAATTGCACAAAGTCTAAATGTGCCGGCAATGAACTGCCATGGCGTTGTCCGCGCAAATCCGCGCGCGGATATTTTCTGCGCCGCATTGTTACGGCTAAATATTTTTTCAGATCACAGCATTGCTGTTCGGCGCTGATACAGAATTTCGGAAGCCGTGTACGCTTTTTTGCCAGACCTCAACGCGGCTGGAAATATGAAAGGATTTTAATGGTCACGCCTTCCGGGACTGTTTCTCCTCCCCGGGTGCCGGGGCCCGCGCACGAACATCCCCGTGCATTTTGCCATGTGCGTTAAAACCCTGCCGCATGATGGTCAATTTCAAGCGATTGAGTTTTAACTCCCATCCTGAAATTTGCACGATGATGCGACATGAAAAATATTTCACTTTTTTTCGCGCATTTTGAAAGGCGCCGCCCTCCATCAGCTTGCAGAAAAAACCCTTCATATACGGGCCTCGAATGGCGCTGGCAACGATTGTGCTTTGAATCCCGGCATGATGAGGAAAATATTGGAAAGCAGCCGGGCGCTCTCTTTCGCCGGACGCATCGGTTTCACCACGATCGCGGCGCTTTGCACCGTCTTTGGCAACTCCGCCCGCGCGGAACAGAACGTCTCGCTTGCATGGTCGGCCAGCACTGACACGAATGTCATCGGATATTATTTGTACTGCGGAGAAACCAACGGCGTCTATTCGTCGCGCATCGATGTGGGCTTGAACACCGCGGCGACGATCACCGGTCTCACCGGCAGATCCGTCAATTATTACTTTGCCGCCACCTCCTACAATACGGCGCGCACCGAAAGCGTGATGTCCAGCCAGGTCCAGTTCACCACCTCCAGCAACTACAGCCCGGCGCTCGCCCCGCTTTCATCCGTCGCCGGCAACGTGAATTCCCTCCTGATTCTCTCCAACACCGCGACCGAACAAAGTGCGTCGAAGCCCTCGCTCAGCTATGCTCTGGCAGGTGGTCCTTCCAGCATGCATATCAATAACAGCACCGGCAGATTGATGTGGCGTCCGGCCCTGACTGATGGCGGCACGACCAACTCCGTCACCGTGCAGGTGACCGACAGTTCCACCGGCTTGTATAACACGCAGTCCTTCAATGTCGTCGTCAGCAACGCGGTGCAGGTGACCTTGAGCAATGTTGTCGTCGCCCTTGGGAACACCGGCGTCTCGCCCATCACCGTTGCCGCCAGCACGCCCCTCACCAAGGTCAGCTTTATTCTTGACGCCCCGTCCAACCGCGTGAGCAACGTCACCGTCACCTCGCTCATCCCCGGCGTTGCCACCGTGACGCAGTCGCCAGCCGGCGCCGCGCACTCCACCGTTACCATCACGGCCCTCAGCGGCCAGGTGTTGTCCGGCACCCAACAGGTGGCGCAGGTGAGTTTTGTCGCAACCGCCAATCTCATCTCAGCGTTCAGCGTGGGCTCAATTACTCCGGTGTCCGCCACCGCGGCCAACGGTCAGCCCGTGCCCAAGGGATTCGGCGGCAATGCCCAACTGGTGCTCGTCGGCGCGCAACCCCTCGCCGCGCCCATGGCCCTTTCCAATGGTGTCCCCTGCCTCATCCTTTACGGACCGGCCGGCAACACTTTCCAGATTCAATCGTCCACCAATCCCATGACTGCGGGCACCTGGACGCCTTACCTCACCTCGGGAACATTGACCGCAAGCCTGACCCAGATCTTCACGAACGTTCCCGTGAGTGCCACGCCAAAATATTATCGGGTTCTCAAGCTCTGACCGGCTTTATCGTCTCGTGGGGTTAATGCAGATTGCGCCACGCCCTCTCCGCCCGGAGAGGGTGCTGCATTTCGAGGTGGTGCAGACCTTCACTTCAATTTCGGGAAAAACTTCTGTGCGGTCGCGCACGTGATCAAGCTGAGTTCCTCCAGGGAACAGCCTCTGGCCGCGGCCACGACCTCCGAAATCTCCTTGACGTAAGCCGGCTCGCAACGCTTGCCGCGGTACGGCACGGGCGCGAGATACGGGCAATCCGTTTCCAGCATGAACCGGTCGGCCGGCGTCGCCGCCGCCACGTCCCGCACCGTCTGCCCGTTCTTAAACGTCACAATCCCCGTGAAACTCACCAGCGAACCCATGCCCACAATCCGCCGCATCGCCTCGGTGTCATCCACAAAACAGTGAAAAACTCCCCGCACCCGTCCGGCGAACGGCTGCATCTGCGTCAATGTGTCCTCCAAGGCGGCTCGTTGATGAATGATGCAGTTCAACCCGAACTCTGCCGCCATCTCCATCTGTTGATTGAAGATCTCCGCCTGCCTTCGTTTGTACGAGTCGTCGTCCGCGCTGCTGCCGCCCGGGTTCGCACTGGGCAAACGATAATAATCCAGCCCCGTTTCCCCAATTGCCACCACCCGTGGATGACCGGCAATTTCCCGCAACGCCGGGCGTAAATCCTTCGGCGCTTCCATCACATTGGTCGGGTGCCAGCCGATCGCGGCGAATACCGCGTCGTATTGTTCGCTGAGCTTGATCGCCCGCCGGCTGCTCTCGAGGTCGGTACCGATGCTGATAATCCGCGAAATGCCGGCGGCTTGGGCGCGCTCAATCACCTGGGGCAGATCCGCCGCATAATCCGGATAATCAAGATGCGCGTGGGTATCATAAAAGATTGGCATGTCCAGAGTTGGCGCCATTGCGCGCGTCGGTTTATTTTGAATCCTTCATACGCATTCTGCAACTGGGATTTTTAGCCCGTGGTTGCATGACTTGAACAAACCTCTTGCCAGCGAAGGAATGCTTCCATAGCTTTTGCGCGAAGCACAGGCTAACCGCTTAGATTAAAATTATGGCGCGTCCAATAACACTATTCACCGGTCAGTGGGCGGATTTGCCGCTCGAAGTCGTGGCCCAAAAAGCCATGGGGTTCGGTTACGACGGTCTGGAACTCGCCTGCTGGGGCGACCATTTCGACGCGGTCAAGGCGCAGAAGAAGGAGTACTGTGACGAACGCCGCTCGCTTCTCGCGCGTCACGGCCTGAAGACGTGGGCCATTTCCTCCCATCTAGTCGGCCAGGCCGTCTGCGACCAGATTGACTCCCGCCATCAGGCCATCCTGCCCCCGCACGTCTGGGGCAATGGAAAACCGGAGGACGTCCGCAAACGCGCCGCCGAGGAAATGATGCGCACCGCCCGGGCCGCCCAGAACCTGGGGGTCAAGGTCGTTAACGGCTTCACCGGGTCCAAAATCTGGGGCTGGCTCTACAGCTTTCCGCCCGTGAGCGATGCGCAAATTGAGGACGGCTTCGCGGATTTCGCCGACCGCTGGAATCCCATTCTCGATGAATTTAGGAAGTGCAAGGTTCGCTTTGCGCTCGAAGTGCATCCTACGGAAATTGCCTTCGACACCGCCAGCGCCGCCCGCGCGCTCAAGGCCATCGGCAACCGGCCCGAATTCGGCTTCAATTATGATCCATCGCACCTGGGTTATCAGGGTGTCGATTACATCGGGTTCATTCGCAAGTTCGGCGACCGAATCTTCCACGTTCACATGAAAGACGTGCATTGGTCGAAAACACCAACCGAAGCCGGCGTGTTCGGCGGGCACACCAAGTTCGGCGATGCCCGGCGGTTCTGGGATTTCCGCTCGCTGGGCCGCGGTTCCGTGGATTTCGAAGGCATCATCCGCGCTTTGAACGATGTCGGATACGTCGGCCCGTTATCCGTGGAATGGGAGGATGGCGGCATGGATCGCGAGCACGGCGCGGCCGAATCCGCGGCGTTCCTGAGGCGCCTGGAATTTCCGTCCTCCAAGGTTGCTTTCGACGCGGCGTTCGAGAAAAAGAAACAGCCAAAGTGAACGGCGTATTGTCCTAGTTGGCCTCGGGCGCGAGGCGGCTGATTTCACGCTCGAAATCATCCGCTTCCTCATCCCGCCCAAGTTTGCCCGCAAGATCTCGCAGATGCCGGAAAATATTGATCCGGTCGGGATAATCTGGCGATTGTTTCAGGAACTGGCGGTAAAGATAGTACGCCTCCTGGTTTCGGCCAAGCGCCATCAGCCGTGCCCCTAGTGTCAGCGTCACCCGAACGCGTTGCTGCGGCGTGGGGCCAAGCTTGAGGACCTGCTGCAACGCCTTCACCGAATCCTCCGTCCGACCCGCCTGGGAATTCAATTCTGCCAGCTTTTCCATGAGCACCGCGCTCTGCTGCGTCATCGGTGTCTTTTCGAGATAATTGATTGCTTCGGCCGCCGGCACCCCTTGCACAAGGCGCTGGTCCACCTTCCGCAGTTGCGCCCATTCCAGCAGCTTGCTGTGACTCTTTTCCAAATTCTGCTGTTGCTGTTGAACCTGTTGCCGGCCGAAGGGACGGTAAAGTGGATCACCGATGACCGCCGTCTGCCAGGATAGAAAACGCTGGCAGCCATAGGCCGCTTCCCCATAACTGAATCCCAGGTTCACGAACTCATCAAAAAAAACCGCCATGTCCGGCATCAACTGCAGGTAGGGCTCGTCCACGCAACCCATCGTCGCCGTGACACCCCGTGCCAGCAGCGGCCCTGCCCAATGCCGGTCTGTCGAACGCAGCGTCAGCGCGCTGAATGAATTCAGATGATAAGCAAACGCACCTGGCATGAATTCCACCGTCGGCAGCGCGAACGGGCCCGAGACGTGCTCATCATCCCACCCCGCATAGAAAGCCACCTGGCTCAGCGGAAAACCGGCCGGGAATGTGCCGCTGCGGTTGTCCACCACCGTTTCAAAACCAAGTTGGCGGCAGATCTCCGATGCGCCGCGAATCTGATAATCTCCCAGCCGGTAAGCCCCGTTCGTCAACCCGCGCAGGTCGAAATACGCGCGCCCCCACAAGCCGTCCGTCTCCGCCTGCACCGCCTTGTCCACCAGACCGCGCGCGATTGCCGCCGTCGGACCGTCCAATCTCGTCACCAGCAGCACGCCATTAGTCGGATCGAACACCGGCGCGTTCGTGGTGCCATAATGCGGATTGAGCACCGGGCCGGTCAACGGCATGCTCCCCGCCAGCAACGGCAGGCAGGCCAGTTCGCTGTCAACCGCCGCCCCGTTCC
>DATMLG010000442.1:0-2930 GCA_035570675.1 Verrucomicrobiia bacterium
CCGAAATCAAGCGCGCTCATGACAGCGGCCTGAGCGGCGAGGAAGCCCTGATGGCGGCCTTCGAGAGCAACGCCCGCGACCTGTCCCGCATCGGCGGAAGTTAATCCGCAGATGACGCGGGTTTTCAGAAAAATGTATCACGTACTGCAGATTTATATCATTATCGAACGGCGCAATTTGCGGATGAAATGGACAAACTGGAAGAATTGAACTTAACCGGAGCCTAAACTTGGGAAAACCGACAGGATTCATAGAGTATTTGCGCGAGCTGCCGCTGGATCGCACCGCCATTGAGCGCATCCAGGACTGGAACGAGTTCCACCTGCATCTCAGCGAAAAGAAGCTGCAGGAACAGGGCGCCCGCTGCATGGATTGCGGCATTCCCTTCTGCCACACCGGCACGCTCATCAGCGGCATGGCCTCGGGCTGCCCGATCAACAATCTCATCCCGGAATGGAACGACCTGGTTTATCGCGGCCTGTGGCATGAGGCGCTGGAGCGGCTGCACAAGACGAACAATTTTCCCGAATTCACCGGCCGCGTCTGTCCCGCGCCGTGCGAAGGCTCGTGTGTCCTCGGCATCAACGAGCCGCCGGTCACCATCAAGAATCTCGAATGCGCCATTATTGACCGGGGCTGGGAAGAGGGCTGGGTGACGGCCGAACCGCCGGACGCGCGCACGGGCAAAAAGGTCGCGGTGATTGGTTCCGGGCCGGCGGGGCTTTGCGCCGCGGCGCAACTGAACCGCGCCGGGCATGCGGTCACCGTTTTTGAGCGCGCGGACCGCATCGGCGGCCTGCTCATGTATGGCATCCCGAACATGAAACTGGACAAGCAAACCGTCCAGCGCCGCGTGGATTTGCTGGCGAAGGAAGGTATCACCTTCATGACCAAGACAGAGGTCGGGAAGAATTATCCGGCGGAAAAGCTGCTCAAGGAATTTGACGCGGTGGTGATTTGCACCGGGGCGACGAAGGGGCGCGATCTGCCCATCGAAGGCCGCGCATTGAAGGGCATTCATTTTGCGATGGAATTTCTCCAGGCCAACACCAGCAGCCTGCTCGACAAGCATCAGAACGGAAATTACATCTCTGCCAAGGGCAAGGACGTCGTGGTGATTGGCGGCGGCGACACCGGAACGGATTGCGTGGGCACCTCCATGCGCCACCAGTGCAAGAGCCTGGTTCAGTTGGAAATCCTGCCCCGCCCGCCGATAGACCGGGCGAAGGACAATCCCTGGCCGGAATGGCCGAAGGTTTACAAGCTGGATTACGGGCAGGAGGAGGCGTCGGCGAAATTTGGCGGCGACCCGCGCGTCTATCTGACGACGGCGACGAAATTCGCGGGCGACGAGCAGGGCCACGTGAAGGAAATCCACACGGTGCAAATCGAGTGGTCGAAGAACGAGAAGGGCCAGTTTGTGCCGAAGGAAGTTGCTGGCACGCAAAAAGTTTTGCCCGCGCAACTGGTGCTGCTGGCGATGGGATTTCTCGGGCCGGAACAGCCGTTGCTGGAGCAACTCGGCGTCGCGCGCGACGGCCGTTCCAATGCGCAGGCGGAGTACGGCAAATATGCGACCAACGTGAAGGGCGTGTTTGCGGCAGGCGACGCGCGGCGCGGCCAAAGCCTCGTGGTGTGGGCGTTCAACGAGGGCCGTGGCGCGGCGCGCGAATGCGACCGTTATCTGATGGGCCGGACGAATCTGCCTTGAGAGGTCTTAAATCTGCCCCTGCGACTTAGCTTGCCATTTCGGCAATTTCCCGGTACCCTACGCTCGTGTTCCAACTGATAACGATGTCATGAGCGGCCGCAGATTCTTCAGGTTGATCAGAAAGTCGCTCGGCCCGGGCCTGCTGGTGCTTGCGGGTCTGGCGGCGTGCGCCGTCGCTCCCTACCTTGAACTGACGCGGGAATTTGCCTATCGCGACCTTTATGGGGGCGGATGGAAGGATCAATATGAAGAGCATTTTGGTTCCCTGACCGATGCCCGCCTCCGGGTCGCCGTGATCGTCCTTGGGATAGTAATCGTCCTTTCAATTCTCACCGTCCTGGTGATGTATCTGCGCCGGAAACCGTATGAGTCCCGCGGCCGTGAAAATACCCGGCGGCCGATGCAGGGCTCGTCCATCGAGAAGATTGTCCGCTGGCATCGCAACGCGCTTCTGGGAATCTACCTGGGCGCGGCCGGCATCATGGCGGGCATCCTGCTCGTGGTTTTCCGGTGGGACATTTTTGCGGATCACGCGGACGAGGTGGCCCTGGGGATTACGGTATTTTTGTTCGGTTATTCCGGAGTGATCGCCGGTTGCTGGTGGTGGTTGCGGGCCAAGGCCTGGATGGAAGCGGGGGTGCTGATCGCATTCATGCCGCTGGCGGTGTTCTTCGTGCCGTATGCGCGTTTGATATTCGTGGCCATGCCGGCCATTGTCATGCTGGCGACAGCGGCGGTGCCGCTCGTTCTCGTGGTGGTGGTGTTTGCGTTGCCGGACAGATCGGGCTCGAACCGGCGGCAGACGTTGCATAATTGGTCGGGTGCGGCGGGGGAGCGGTGAGCGGTCGAAAGTGCGGCCGTTATCTTACAGGCCGGACGAATCTGCCATAAGCCGAGTTGAATCAAAACGGCCAGTTGATGCCGGCGGAGAATTGCACGGCCTGACGAAGATCCAAGGTGGCCTGGCGGCCGGGAAAGTTCATGTTGACGTTCCCCAAGGGCATGAATTGGGCGCCGGCGTACACTTCCCCGTCCTCCACAAAACGATACGCGATGCTGGCGTTCACGTAGCCGCCAAAAACCGTTTTGGTCGTGCCGAGGCTGCCCGAGTTCTGCGTGCTGCCAACCGCGGTGGTGATGGTTTCGTCAAATTTGTAATCGCCCGTCACAATTCCCACCGCCGGTCCCGCGCCAATTTGCAGCGAAGTGTTGGTGGCGA
>DATMLG010000443.1:0-6855 GCA_035570675.1 Verrucomicrobiia bacterium
CTGTTGCTGCTAAAGTGGGTTGCCGGTGCGATCTTTTCCTTCACCCTCGTCGTGACGCTGGGGATTTTTGGCGCGTTGTTCACGGCGATATTTTATCCCACCTCCGGCGGCATGTTTGTCTTTCTGCCGCCCGAACGCATCATGGGCGCTTTTGAGGGCGCGGCCGCGTGGGAACGATTCATCGTCGTTCACATATTCATGACCGCGGAGGCGTGTTCCATGATGTCCCTTGCGTTCATGTTTTCCTGTTTCAACATCAAACCTGCCGCGGCGACGATTCTTGCCATCTCTTTTTTCTTCATCAGCGTCATCCTGAACAGCCTGCCTTACTTTCAGGACTGGCAGGAATGGTTTCTCGTCCATCACCTTTATGTATGGAGCAATTTTTTCCGCAGTCCGATTCCTTGGTGGAAGATAGGAGAGTCGCTGAGTATTCTCGCCGGTTACAATCTCACCTTTCTCATCATCGGCTGCACCGCCTTTCAGATCCGTGACTTCAAGTCATGAGGGCACAATGTTTTAGGTAAAGTCGGGCTTATGCCCCGGTGCAAGTAATTGTCAGTCAATTTATTAGACGCTTGGGAATCGGTTCCAACGACGGCGCGACGTGATGTTGTTGGGGATTGGAGGCGCTTTTTCAAGGAGGAATTTACAATCGCTTAACAAATTTCCCGGACGGGACACATAATCTCTTAACAATCGGGAGGCATGTTGGAATCACACAAAATGAAAACCAAAATCATTTGCTGCGGTCCCTTCATTCTCGCCTCATTGCTGCTCTGCGCCGCCAACGTGCAGGCGGATCCGTTGCTCACCTCGTGGTTTACGGTCAACAGCGGCAAGTATGCCCGGGTCTACATCAGCACGAACAACCGAACTGCGGGAATCTCCAGCACCACCTGGGGCAGCGGCAGCTCCGGGCAAACCAGTCCGACGTACGCCGGGGTTCATGAGATTGATTACTCGGCGGGCTGGGTCTACATCAAAAACACGGGGCTCTCGTCCTTTGTCATGGGCCCTTGGAACAATCCCAATCTGGCAAAAAACCAGGGAACGAGCACATCGGTTTACCGCTTCCCACGCGGCGCGGCCGGGGTGACCAACGACACCGGCAGCACCTCGACCGCCCGGCTCACGGGCATGGGGGCAATCGGTTTTCTGGCGGATGGCGTTGCCATTTTCAATACCTCGGACGGATATTCCTACTCCTACGCCCATTCCGAGGATGCCGATCCTGTCGCCGGAATCGGCAATGGCGACGGCATCTGGAACCGGGACGCCTGGACCAATGAATATGTTTCGTTTGATTACGCCTTCAATCATCCGCAACAAGCCGGCCAGTATCATTCCCACGCCAATCCCATTGCGACGCGTTATTTGCTCGGTGACAACGTGAATTACAACAGCGCCACCAAGGTGTATTCGGAAAACAGCGGCGCCACGAATTTAAAACATTCGCCCATCCTCGGATGGCTGAACGACGGCCTGCCCGTCTACGGCCCTTATGGTTATTCCAACCCGACCAATGCCGCGAGCGGCGTGCGGCGCATGGTTTCTGGCTATGTATTGAGGAACGGCAGCTACGGCAATGCCAATGTGACCGTGTCCGGGCGCACCAATTTGCCGATCTGGGCGCAACTGGCGCAGGGCCGCGCCACTCTGACCGCCACACAATATGGTCCAAGCACGACTTACACCACCGGCGGGGCCGGCGGAAACATCGGCTACGGTCTGGGGCATTACGCCGAGGATTATGATTATCTCGGCGATCTCGGTTTTATCCAGGGCGTCACCAACACAGTCGGCGGCTACACCGCATTTTATGATCTTAACGAATTCAATGCGCGTTATTGCGTCACGCCGGAATATCCCAATGGCACGTGGGCCTATTTTGTGACGATAAAATCGGACGGCTCGCCCGCGTATCCCTACAACGTGGGCCGCTGGTATTTTGGCAATCCCACCGGCGGTTCCACGACCGTCACCGTGATGAATGCAGACACGCCGTTGACCCAGTATTTCAAGGGCGACACCAACCTGCCGGCGGTTTTGAATGTGCCTTCCGTGAATGCTGGCAATGTCACCCTGACCTGGAGCGCCGTGGAGGGCGGGACTTATCAGGTGAATGTTTCCAGCAATCTTTCCTCGACCTGGACCACCAATCTGGCGCTGACGTTGACTGCGACCAACAACACCGCGACCACCACCGAAACTGGTGTTGCCACGACCAACAACATGCGCTTCTACCGGGTCAATCGCACCGGAGTGGCCGCCTTCGATTCGACGGGCTATTGAACCATCAGCCATCAATGTCATGAAAACCACCTTAATTCTGTCCGGCTTAATCGCATTTAACGCGACAGTTTTTGCGGATCCGCAGATTGCTTCATGGTACACGCTGGATTCCGGGAAGTTCGCACAAATCTACCGCACTGATGCGGAGAAAGCCTCCGGCCGCGCAGAAACGACGTGGAGCAATGGCCGGCAAATCCAGTCGCAGCCGGCGTATTGCGGCGTGCAGGCCATCCTGTCCTCGTCCAACTGGATTTATGTTCGCAGCACCGGCCTAGGCAGCCAGGTGATGGGGCCGTGGCAAAACGGCTGGTTCCCCAACCTGCCGGTGGACCAGCACTTTATTTTCGCATTTCCGCGTCATCCGACGGTGCAAACTTCGCAGGGAGCAAACCGGATGTTTGAAATCGGGTTGTTTGTGGACGGGGTGCGGATGTTCGACGCCACCGATGCGCTTTCCTATTCGCACGCGAATGGCCGGGATGCCGACCCGCGCGCCGGCATCGGCCAGGGCGACCGCATCTGGAACCGCGATGCGCTGGTGAACGAGGGCAGAACTTTTGACGCCGCTTTCGCGCATCAGGAGAACCGGGGCACCTACCATTACCATGCCGAACCGATTGCGCTGCGTTACGAACTCGGCGACCACGTGGATTTTGACCCGGCGACAAAGACCTGTCGCGAGAGCGGCGGCGCCCCGGTGAAACATTCGCCAATTCTCGGCTGGATGCATGACGGCTATCCGATTTACGGGCCTTACGGTTATTCCAATCCGTCCGATCCCGCGAGCGGCGTGCGCCGGATGGTTTCTGGGTTTGTCCTGCGTGACGGCCGGGACGGCGCGGACAATCTTGCGCAAACCGGCCGCCGCGCCCTGCCCGCGTGGGAAGCGAGGGAGAATCACCGTTCCGCCGTGCTGGAAAGTTTTGAGACCGGTCCAGATGTGAGCGGGCAATATCCCATCGGCCATTACATCGAGGACTACGCCTATCTTGGCGACCTGGGAAAAATTGCGGGCAGGGATTTTGACCTCGACGAGTTGAACGGCCGCTGGTGCGTCACGCCGGAATTTCCCGGCGGCACCTACGCCTACTTCACGACGATAGATGCGGGCGGCCAACCGGTCTATCCCTACAACATGGGCCGGCGTTATCATGGCAATCCGAATGGCCGCTTAGTGAGGTCCATCAACGAACCCGTGATGACGAATTTTCTCGCGCATCCCGTGGTGGTGAAACCGACTGCTCCGTCATCGGCGAAGACGGAGGCGCTGATCTGGAATCCGGGCACCGGCGCGTACGAAACAAAATGAACCGGATGCGCGCAACCGGCCTGTGCGCCGCCCTTTTGGGCAGCCTGACCATGGCATCCGCCACCACGCTGCAAATCGAAATCACCCCGAAAGTCTCCGGCGAAAATCTTCAGCCGGCGTCGTTGCGATACCAAACTTCTGCAGGCGAAATTTTTTCCATCACGCGCGTCAGTTATCTCGTCAGCAATTTTGCGCTGCAACGCGACGACGGCTCGTGGCTGGAGATTTCCAATTCAGTCGCGTGGCTGGACTTCGATCAGAACCGGAATTCCATATGGCTTGAAAACATTCCGGCGGGCGAATTTCGCACGGTCCGCTTCACCGTCGGGTTGAATACGAATCTCAATCACGCGGATGCCGCCACCTTCCCGGCCGGTCATCCGCTCAATCCCAATCTCAATGGTCTGCACTGGAGCTGGCAGGGCGGCTACATTTTTCTGGCGCTGGAAGGTTTGTGGCGCAATGCCGCCGGCGAACTCGACGGCTGGGCATATCACCTGGCGCGCGACACGAACGCCGTGCGCATCACGCTGGCCGCGCCGCTCACCGTCAGCAAGGAAATCAAGCTGGAAGTCGATTTTGACCTGGCGACCTTGCTGAACGCGCCAAGGCCGCTGTCATTTGGCCGGGACGGTTCGTCCACGCATTCGCGCGACGGTGATCCCATTTCTGCCTCGCTTGTTGCCAACCTGCCGGGCGCATTTCGCGTCCGCCGGATCAGTTCGTTGGCGGATGCGGAAATCGCCGTTGCCCATCCAAAGCCGCTTTATTTGCCGGCGAAATTCAAACCGTATCCGTTCCAGACGAGCGCGACGTTTCCCATTCCCGACCTGCCGCGCGACAATCCGCTGCTGGTCGAGCGCGTGGAACTGGGCCGGAAATTGTTCTTCGACCGGCGCGTTTCGATCAACGACGCCCAGTCCTGCGCCGACTGCCACCTGCCGGAAAAAGCCTTCACCGACGGGCGCCGCACCGCGCGGGGCGCGGAAGGCGAATCCGGTCCGCGCAAAACCATGCCGCTCTTCAATCTCGCTTGGAAAAGGGAATTCTTCTGGGACGGCCGCGCCAGGAGTTTGCGCGAACAAGTTCTGCAGCCGGTCCAGAACCCCGTCGAAATGTACCAGTCATTGACCAATCTGGTGGTCAAATTGGCGCGGCCGGACACCAATTACACCCCGCTGTTCGCCGCCGCGTTCGGCTCGCCGGAAATCACCGCGGAAAAAATTTCGCTCGCGCTGGAAAATTATGTGCTCACGCTCACGTCCTTCGACGCGAAGTTCGACCGCGTGCTGCGCGGCGAGGAGAAGTTCACGGCCGAGGAGCAGCGCGGGTTTGAATTGTTCTCGACGGAATACGATCCGCGCCGCGGGCAATATGGCGCGGATTGTTTTCATTGCCACGGGGGAATGCTGTTTCAAAGCCAGGGTTTTGCGAACAACGGCCTGGACGAAACCTTTTCCGACTCCGGTCGTGCAAAAATCACCGGGAAAGTTTCTGATGAAGGAAAGTTCGCCGTGCCGTCGCTGCGCAACGTGGCGCTGACCGCGCCCTACATGCATGATGGACGTTTTAATTCCCTGGAGGAGGTCGTCGAGCATTACGCGACCGGTTTGAAACGCAGCGCGACGCTGGATCCGAACCTGGCCAAGCATCCTGACGGCGGCGTGCCGTTGAGCGCCGGGGACAAGCGGGCGCTAGTGGTATTTTTGAAGACGTTAACCGATGAGCGGTTCACTGGCGAACTGGTTCCCGCCAGTGTTGCGGTTGCTGATTCAGCGCCAGATCATAAAATCAAATGACGCCAAAGAGGAACGGGCACGGCGGTTAATTGTGAGTGACGTCAAAGGTGACGCCCTCAACCGTCGGACACATTAAATCCGCGTCTGCCTGCCCTGCAGATACTTCCGGGCGCTTGAAGCCGGTCTGGGGCGGGAAAAAAAACAAAATTTGCATTGACAACTGTTGCATATGCAACCATATTGCTCTCATGAATGGAAACGATGTCAGCAAACTGGACGATCACATCGGCTTTTGGCTGCGATGCCTGTCGAACTTTGTGTCCCACAGTTTCGCCGAAAAACTCTCGAAAGAGGGGGTCACCGTGGCGCAATGGGTCGTTCTGCGGACGCTCTATGATCACCAAAATATAACCCTGAGCCACCTGGCGGAGTTGGTCGGGCTGGATAAAAGTTCCGTTTCCCGGATGGTTGAGCGTCTTGTGCTTCGTCAACTGGTAAACCGTTCGGAGGGCAGTGACCGCAGGTCGCTCGGCCTGAGCCTCACGCCGGCCGCAAGAAAGCTTGTGCCCAAACTGGCCAGGCTGGCGGACCAAAATGACGAATCCTTTTTCAATTCCCTGTCCGCCGGGCAGAGTCATGAATTTCTTGCCACCATCAAGCAACTGCTGGATGCCAATGGCTGGAAGAAATCCGAGCGTGGACGCGACGGAATCGAGTAAATAACCGACATGTGGAGAAAATATGAACACAAACATTATCATTCAGACAGCCCGCAAAACTCTCGCCGGCGCAATCTCATTCCCGGAAGTCGTTGGCCAACTGCTCACGGCCGGCGTGGAGTATTATCATGTGGACTACGTCGGCATGAAAAAGACCTTTTACAGCACCGACGGCGACATGGTGGTGACGCCGATCAATTACGAGGGACTGCCGCCGGTCGCGGCAGATTTCTCAGTCGAAGACGTCCGGGCGGACATCCTCGACAGCCAGCGAAACGGACAGAAATACCGCGACTTTACCCGGCGGGCGATGGAGTCCGGCGTGCAAGGCTACTTTGCCTTCCTGCGCGGCAAACGGGTGACCTACTTTGGTCGCCAGGGCGACGAGCATACGGAGTGGTTCCCCGGCGCGGCGCCAGCCAACCGCACTTGACATGGGCAACCCACCGCCAAATGTTGCTTTCAAATCCTTGATGGTAAATGGAGCGGGTGAAGGGAATCGAACCCTCGTGTTTATTACAGGACAAATCAAGACCAGGATCAATCCGAAGCCCGAGAGTTCAGTCGCCCTGGCAGTGGTGTTGGCGCCGCCTCGATCACGCGACTGGCTCATGGGACAGTCGATGCATGACCCCGCACTCACAGGAAATTTCTTGCGCACTCCTCCTTTTTCCGGCCAGCATAGGCCAACGTAAAAAGCACCCCCCGAATGTCAAAGGCCCTAAGGATTTTGATTACAGGCGCGGCAGGCGGCATAGGAATGGCAACGGCGCAGGCGCTGGCCAGCCGAGGG
>DATMLG010000444.1:0-5374 GCA_035570675.1 Verrucomicrobiia bacterium
GATGCGAAGACGAACCTGGTTGCCACCGTGAGCCATGAAATCAAGACGCCGCTGACCAGCGTGCGGATGGCGCTGCATTTGCTGCTGGAAAAAACGCTGGGCACGCTGACACCGCGGCAGAATGATTTGTTAATCACCGCGCGCGATGACTCGGAACGATTGCTGCGCATCCTCAACGACCTGCTCGATTTGACGCGGCTGGAGGAAGGCAACAGCGACCTTTACAAGGAGAAGACGCCGCCATCGGAACTGGTGCAAACCGCGGCGGACATCCTGCGCGAGACGATTGCGAACAAGAAACTGAGGCTGACCCTCGAGATTGAGCCGGACCTGCCGCCCGTGCTGGTGGACCGGCAACGCATCAACCATGTGTTCACGAATTTGATTGGCAATGCGATCAAATATTCGCCGCCGGGCGGCGAGATCATCATGAAGGCCGCGCGGACGGGCGAGCGGGAGGTGGAATTCAGCGTGCTGGACGAGGGGCCGGGCGTGGCGGAGGACTATCAGGACCGCATCTTCGACCGGTTTTATCGTGTGCCCAACCAGCCAAAGAAAGGCGCGGGGCTGGGGCTGTCCATTGCGCGGGAGATTGTGCTGGCGCACGGCGGGCGCATAGGAATTCGAAACGGGCTAAAGGGCGGGAGCGATTTTTACTTCGTGCTGGGCGCCGAGGATGGGGAGATGGCGGCGTGAGAACGCTTCGGATTAAGGCAGCGCAGAACGCCAGTCCAATCCTATTTCGCGGCAAAGCCAACGAAGAAAGTCCACATTCCAATCCACGACCTTGGAAGGGTCTGACAAGCATTGTTCAATTTTAAAGCCGATCTGATTTTCAAACTCGGAGACACTTATTCCAGTTTGATTCAAATGCCGTTTCGCCATACCAATCAGTTGATCCGGGGTAATGGCCGGACCGCCGCTCCTTCCATCATCAAATAGATCGCGGACCTTGATGCCAAGAGCCGAGGAAAGCGCAGAAAGTTCGCCCAGACTAATATTATAATATAATTCGCCATTATGATCTTCCAGATCGTAGTAATTCGTGCCGACGAATTCTGCGAGGTCGCCCGGCTGTTTTCCCGCCAATTCACGGGCCTTTTTCAGGCGAACGCGAGATTTGATCATGTCCGCTTCGGGCGCTCCCGGTTCTCTTGATTCCTCAGTCATCTAGGTGAAGCGAATATTAAACCAGCTTCTTGTATTCCTTCAAAGCGGCGAGTTTGGCGACGAGTTCCTTGATTTTTTGCGCCTGGCTTTTGTGCGCGAGCAGCGTGGCGTCGTCGGTTTGGACGAGGATGGAGTCGCGCAGGCCGACGACGGCGATGGGCGTGCGGTTTTTGGTGCGGGCGTCGAAGATGATGTTGCGCGCGGCGTCCACGTGGATGAAATCGGCAACGGCGCAATTGCCCTCGGCGTCGGGCTTGAGATGCCGGGCGAGCGCGGTCCAGGAACCGAGGTCGTCCCATTCAAAGGAGCCGTCCGCGACGACGACGTTTTGCGCGTGCTCCATGAGGGCGAAGTCGATGGAGATTTTTTTGATGGCGGGATATTCCTTCGCGAGCACCTTATCCAGTTTGGCGGGGGAAGCAGCGGCCTTGAACCAGCGCTGGCAGGCGTCGAACATTTCGGACTGATGCTTTTGCAGGCCCTCGGTGATGGTGATGAAGGACCAGATGAACATGCCGGCGTTCCAGCGGTACTGGCCGCTGTTGATGTATTCGAGGGCGCGGTCGAAGTTCGGCTTTTCCACAAAACGTTCGGCGCGGAAGAAGGTGGTTTTGTAGGATTTGACGCCTTCGGGCGGCGGCAGGGGCGCGCCGACGTGGATGTAGCCGTAGCCGGTGGCGGGCTCGGTGGGCTTGATGCCGATGGTGACGATGGCGCGGCCGCGCGCGGCAAGATCAAAGCTGTCGCCGAGGACCTGCTGGAATTTTTTGGCGTCGGGAATGACATGGTCGGCGGGCAGCACGGCCATGACGGCGGTGGTGGAACGCGCGCCCACAATCGCGGCGCCGAGCGTGACGGCGGCGCAGGTGTCGCGTCCGCAGGGTTCGGCGATGATGTTTTGCTTCGGGAGCCTGGGCAGTTGTTTGCGAACTTCGGGGGCCTGAACGGCGTTCGTAATGACGATGATGTTCTTGAGGGGCACGAGCGGCGCGACGCGTTCGACGGCCTGCTGGAGAAAGGAAGTTTTGCCGAGGAGGGTGATGAGCTGCTTGGGCGTTTTCTCGCGGCTGACGGGCCAGAAACGCTCGCCCTTGCCGCCGGCCATGATGATGACGTAACGGTCGCGGATGTCGGTTTTTGTTTTCATCTGAAGGTCAGGTTGCTTTTGCGTGATTTCGAGACTTTTTAAGCCGGGAAATCCCCGCAGTCGCAATTTTTTTCTTTGCATGGGCAACTTTCACCGAATAGACGGCCGATGATTCCGCCAGCCCAAAAGACAATTGATTGTGCGGCTCGTCTACAGTTTGTTTGTAGTCAACATCGAATGCCATGCTCTCGCCTTTGTAAGAGGGGTAAAGCGCGGCCAATCGCGGAATGGCCGCTTGGGACTGCTTGAAGTAATCCTCGTCCAGTTCGATACCAATGGAGTCATATCCGACAGCTTCCGCCGCCGCAATCGTGGAACCAGAACCCATGAAAGGATCCAGAACCTTACCTTCGCCGAGCGGCAACAAGGCGCGCACGATGATACGCATAAAGTGCTGCGGCTTCAAACACGGGTGATGAGAAATGGCTTCTTCACGGTCCGGCGTGCGCCCGCTTGGAATAACTTCGGGAAGCGGCTTGTCAACCGACAAGCGCCGCAAACCACCAGTGCGCCACTGACGGAGGTTTTCGGCGACCGTTTTCGTTTCAATGGGCTTTCGGAAAAGCATCCACGGTTCGTAAGCTCCTTTGGGTGAGACACAGACTTCCGGAAACTCCTGCTCCGCGTTTTTGGGACGGTCGCCTCCTCGAAAGCTGAAATAGAGCCTCATGACGGCTGGTCGAACTTCATAACCCGCCTGCGCCATCGCGTCTTGAACCAGATATTGCAGAATGGGATGCCCAGCAACACAAACATGGGCACCCGGCACAAGGGCGGCAAATAATAGTCCGCCCCAATCGCCAAAAAAAGACCGGAGCAGCTTTTTTTGATCGGCTGTCAGAATGGTAAATCGCGGCAAAGGGTCTCGCCGACTCCCACCAATCACCGGCGGAAGACGCCAGACGCCACCGCGGCCGGCGCGCAATTTGCCGACCTCCTTTTCCGTGAACTCCAAGAGACCGTAGGGCGGATCGGTGCATACCGCCTGGATGCTGCGCGGCGGACATTTGCGCAGCCAGTCAAAGCAATTGGCGTGAAAAAGCCGGTTCATTCTTATGCGTTCCAATTTTCAACTATAGGTGAAAGACAATCAAGCCGGATTTCTGGTATCAACCATAGTTGAAATGGATGCCAAAGTTATCATCGGCCGGTTCATTCGCGGTTTGCGCGAACAAAAACAGCTTACCCAAGACGAACTGGCTGGCAAGACCGGGATTACTTACCAGTACCTGTCCGGTCTGGAAAACGGGCGGGAGAATTTTTCAATCGATGTTCTGGAATCCCTTGGCAAATCACTGGCGTGCCCGGTTCCCCAACTCATTGCGGGCGCATACGCACCCGAAGTTGGCGCTCCGCCACCAGTCGTTGACAAGGATTATTTCAACCGCCAGGCCCCGTTGCCGCCAGGTTTGAAACTGGCCGACCTAGAGGCGGCCTTAAACGCCACCCAAAGAATCGTGGCCGGCATCAATGCAAACCTCATTGCCAGCGGCGCCAAATCGCTGCCGAAATATATTCAAGGGAACAATTTCAGCGGGTTAATCTCGAATGTTTTGTGCGATGCCTTGAGCGACCATTCCGTTTACAAACATAACTCCCACCAGGCATATCCAGATTTGGTAAATCCCGGGATCAAGTCAAAAGGAGTGCCCGCGGGTCTTGAGATCAAATCAACAATTCAAATTGGCAAAGGAGGAGAGAGTCATAATGGTCACTCCGGGTGGCACTGCATCGCTTGTTTCAACATCGAACAAGCCACCGGAAACGTGAAATTTATTCACTTGATGTTCGCCGTTCTGAACAGCCACAGCCATCCGCAGCCCGATTGGGTATATGTGGGCAGCAAGGTGAACAAGGCCAGTGGCAGCCGCCGGACGGAAACCTACAATACCAACCTTATCGGGACTACCAAGCTGCGGGATGGTTCCGTCTATCTGGATTCTTCGGCTGTGGATTTCACAAGGTGGAGGCAGCAAAGAAGCGGTCCAGTTCCGCAGTATTCGATTTTTGCAAAGCTTTAGGTTTTCACGGCGTCCACGAGCGATTTCACAAATTCGGTGACGCGCGGGACGAGGTCCTTGCTTTTGCCGTGCTCGGCGATACGGTTGACGACGGCGCTGCCGACGACGATGGCTTCCGCGGACGCGGCGACGGCGCGAGCCTGTTCGGGATTTGAAATGCCGAAACCGACGGCGATGGGCAAGGCGGTATGCGCGCGGATTTGGGCGGTCCTGGTGGCGATGGTTTCGGAGACCTTCGATTGCATGCCGGTGACACCTTCGCGGGAGACGTAATAGATGAAACCGGTGCCGCGTTTGACGATGAATTCGATGCGGTCCTCGGGGGTGGTGGGCGCGACGAGATAGATGATGCACAGCCCGGCGTCGCGCATCATGGCCTCGTAATCCTCGGATTCCTCGGGCGGCAAATCGAGGACGAGGAAGCCGTCCACGCCCGCGCGCGCGGCGTCGTGGATGAATTTTTTGAAGCCGTAACGGTGGAGCAAATTGAAATAGACGTAGAGGACGACGGGCACTTGCGAATCCTTGCGGATGGCCTGGACGGTTTCGAGGACGCGCGCGGGGGTGGTATGGGATTCAAGACCGCGTTGCGCGGCAAGCTGGTTGACGAGGCCGTCAGCCAAGGGATCGCTAAACGGGATGCCCAGTTCGACCACATCCACGCCGGCTCCGTCAAATGCGAGAGTGAGTTGACGCGTTGCTTCAAGGTCAGGATCGCCGGCACCGATATAGACGACGAAGCCTTTGCGCCCCTGTTGCTTGAGACGGTCGAACCGTTCGACGATGCGATTCATTCAGCGAGAGAATGCCAACGAATGAGGGCAAGCTCAAGGCGTGATTGAGCCGGCGCCGAAGTTGGGAAGTTCAACTTTCAAGTAGGGGGAGATTTTAGGAGAGCTGGGTTTCCGGCGGGCCGGGATGTGGTGGGCTTCCCAGACGAGGCGCAGACCTTCGAGGGTGAGAAGCGGTCGGACGGCGGTGATTTCGGGCATTTTGTCAGCGATGAGCCGGGCGTAGCCGCCGGTGGCAACGACGG
>DATMLG010000445.1:0-4082 GCA_035570675.1 Verrucomicrobiia bacterium
CACCGGACCCGGCGGCGCTGTCACGGGCGGCACGGGACGTAAATCAAAAACGTTGCGGTCCACAATCGCGCGATACGGCCCGTCGCTGGACGAGCCGGAATTGTTCGCCTGTGCCATGCTTCCCATGGTCAGCGCGAAACCCGCCACAAGCCAAATGACCGTTTTCCCACCGCTTCTCATAATATCAAGTTACCAGACTTACCGTTGAACACCAACGCCCACATTAAGTTTCTGTCACAATACCGACTATTATATGAGCAAAATAGGTGCCGAAAACGTCCCGCCAGCAAGGCCGGCCATCAACGCCTAATAGTCTGTCAATAAGCTGCTTGCACGCCCTTTACCGAGCGCTTCCGCATCCAGGGCATCAAACCACGCAGCCGAGCGCCCACTTTTTCGACACCATGTCTCTCGCCCTTCTTGAGCAGCGCGTTGTATTTCTTGTAGCCGGTCTGGTATTCCCGGACCCAGCCTTTTGCAAATTTGCCGCTCTGGATGTCCTTCAACGCCGCCTTCATCCGTTTCTTCACGCTGCTGTCGATGATTTTTGGTCCCACGCTGACATCGCCCCATTTCGCCGTCTCAGAAATCGAGAACCGCATGCCGCTGATGCCCGCCTCGTTCATCAAATCCACGATCAATTTCAACTCGTGCAGACATTCGAAGTAAGCCATCTCCGGCTGGTAACCCGCCTCCACCAGCGTCTCAAACCCGGCCTGCACCAGCGCGCTTGCGCCGCCGCACAGCACGGTTTGTTCGCCGAACAAATCCGTCTCCGTCTCCTCCTTGAACGTCGTCTCAATGACTCCGGCGCGCGTTCCGCCGATGCCCCGGGCCCACGCCAGCGCCACCTTCTTCGCCTGGCCGCTCGGGTTCTGATACACCGCGATCAACGCCGGCACGCCCTTGCCCTCGGTGAACTGGCGGCGCACGATATGCCCCGGTCCCTTGGGCGCGACCAAGATGACATCCACGTTCTTCGGCGGTTTGATGGTCTTGAAATGAATGGAGAACCCGTGCGAGAACAGCAGTGTCTTGCCCTTGCTCAAATTGGGCGCGATGTCCTTGACGTACGCCGCGGGCTGTTTTGTGTCCGGCAACGCCACGAAAATCACGTCCGCGCGTCGCACGGCCTCCGCCGTGGGATACACCTTGAAGCCGCGTTCGCGCGCGACGGGAATGGACTTGCTCCCCTCGTAAAGCCCGATGATGACCTTGAACCCGCTTTCCTTCAGGTTCAACGCGTGGGCGTGGCCCTGGGAGCCGAAGCCGAGCACGGCGAGGGTTTTATTTTTGAGCACGGCCGGGTTGGCGTCCTTGTCCGAATATACTTTTGCTGGCATGAGTGAGTTTAGGGTTGAGGGTTGAGATTATTTGAAATCAAAGTTTGTGAAGTGGCGGACGATGCCGCCAGTTGGAAATTATTTCCGCGGCAGGGCCACCTTGCCCGTGCGGGTCAGGTCCAGGACGCCGAAGGTCTTCATCAGGTCCAGGAACTTGCCGATCTTGCTTTCGTTGCCGGTGATTTCGATGGTCAGGCATTTGGGCTGCACATCCACGATCTTCGCCCGGAAAATGTCCGTGATCTGCATCACCTCCGCCCGTGACTTGGAATCCACGGACACCTTCACCAGCACCAGTTCGCGGTCGATGTATTCGCCCTCGCGAAAATCATCCACTTCCAGGATGTTGGCCAGCTTCTCCAGTTGCTTGACGATTTGCTCCAGCGTGGCGTCGTCCCCGCGGGTGACGATGGTCATGCGCGACGTGGCGGGATCGTCCGTCGGCGCGACGTTCAACGTGTCAATGTTGTAGCCGCGGCCGCTGAAAAGCCCGGCAATGCGTGTGAGCACGCCGAACTTATTTTCCACCAGGACCGATATTGTGTGTCGCATAAAACCCGTCGCGGACGGGGGGCGAAACTAGCAACGGGGCCCCGGCGGGTCAACTCGCTTTTTGCGGCCCGGCGCAGGCTTTTAGTCCCGCAATGGACGGCCTGGCAGCTTGTTGTCGGTCCAGATGGCGTCATGCACGCGCGAACTGGCGTGCTTGTGCGCGAGATCCTCCGGCCGGTCGGCGACTTGGGGCGGGAAATGTTGATAAAGAAGTTCGAGCGCGTCCTCAATCTCGCCTGCATACTTGCGCCGGAAACGCCGGATGGCGGCCTCATCGGGCAGATTCCCGCCAACGGCTTTGCGCAGTTCTGGTTCCTTTTTCAGCCGCGCCGCGATTTCGCCGGAATTAAAAACCCCGCGCGCGTAACAATAGGTGATGACGCCCAGCATTTCCTTCACGGGCAGGCCAAATTCCGCGCTCTGTTTTTCGGCCGGTTCAAGCTTGTTCTCAACCGCCGCTGCGGTCGTCCGCCGGATGAACATCGTTTCCCCCTCGCCGTCCGCCGGGGGCTGCAGCGGCTCGTTCTCGGGTGACGGTTTGAACTTGGCCAAGTTCAATGGCTTGCCTTCGGGTCCGGGTAAATTGTTCATGGGATTAACAGTTGACGCTGCGGCACACCGTAGCAACGGCGCGGTGGCAATTTCAAGCGTAAACAGGTTTGTAACTGGATTGTAACGCGGAAATTCAACGGTTTATCCGGTCATCGGAATTTTGCCGAACAGTCCTCGCGCCCGGCCCGGATGAAATCCAATCCGCGATGCGAAAGCACACCAGCGAAACCACCGTCGCCGAAACCGCGATGACCAGCGCGAGCGGACCGGGGCGAGCCAACTCATCACCCATGCTCACCATCAGGACGCCGGTTTTGCCCTGGTTTTCCTCCAGCGCCCGGCTGTCCGCCTTGGAATCCAGCAACGGCAGCGCTTCATCCGGCTGGCTGGAAACGGCCGGCTCCTGGACCGTAAAATACACCACTGCGGCGCCGGTCAGGCCCGCCGCCAGCACGATGGCTCCGAACATTCTGAACCGGCGGGAAATCATTCCTGGATGTGAGGTTGGCGGCGGCATCCGATTGCGCGATTCTGAACCGCCGACACCGCGCTTTCAAGCGCCTTCGAGTCCATTTCTAATGCCGCCATTTCCGTCAGGCCGCAGAAAGATTTACCGGCAGTGGCCCGTCCGCGACGCTTTTGGATTTCATTTTTGCAGCGGTCGTTTTAGTCTCCACTCATGAAACCTGCGTTTGGCGGCGGAATCGCCATGTTCATCCTTGTTTTGTCGTCGCTCCCCTCCCAATCGGCCTCTTCCACGAACGATTATTGGGCGGTGGAGGATGCGAGCGCGCGGGAGAAACTGCCGCTATACACAGTAATTCCGGCGGCCGAGACGAAAGATCTGACGCCGGCGGAACGCCTGCCCGATGATGACACGTTCACGACGTGGCAGCGCTCCCATGGCGACAACGGCGGCCGCCGCTATTCTGCGCTCGCACAAATCAACCGCGGCAACGTGACGAACCTCGACGTCGCCTGGACTTACCATTCCGAGGACATGGGCGACGCGCTGGAGTGCAATCCCATCATCGTGCGCGACACGATGATCACGCCCACGCCGGGGGATTTTGTGGTCGCGGTCAATGCGGCAACGGGCCTGGAGCTGTGGCGTTTCAAGCCGGCGGGCCGGCCGGCCTTTCGCGGTCTGATATATTGGCCGGGCCGCAACGGAGCCGGGGAACGGGTGTTGTTTTGCGCGGGCCATAATCTCTACGCGTTGGATCCCAAAACCGGCGAGCTGATCGCGGATTTCGGCGACGCCGGAAAAGTCATGCTGCCCGGGGTGTCCGAGTCATTTTTCGGCGCAGCCACAGCCGCGCCGGCCATTTTCAAGGAAATCCTCGTCGTGCCGGGGTTCGAAAAAGACGTGTGGGGTTTCGACATCGTCACCGGCAGGCTGCTCTGGACGTTTCACACCATCCCCCACGCGGGCGAATTTGGCTACGATACCTGGGACAAGACCGAGACCTATGGCGCGAACGACTGGTCGGGCATGGCCATGGATGACATTCGCGGCATCGCCTACTTCACCACCGGCGGGCCCAAGCCAAACTTCAACGGCGTGCGGCATCTCGGGCAGAATCTTTTCTGCAACTGCCTCATTGCGCTGGACGCCCGCACCGGCAAGCGCCT
>DATMLG010000446.1:0-15607 GCA_035570675.1 Verrucomicrobiia bacterium
TTGAAGACGCAAAAGACAATGTTGAGAGATGGAGAATCCAACTGGAAGATGAGCAGAAGCAATTTCAGGATTTGACACGCGACGAGCAGGAAAAGCTTTCCTTGTTGGTGCTTAAAAGCCATTACACCCAGAACCACATTCCTATTTTCATCTGCTCTCAACAGCAAAGTCAACAATCAGCTAAAATCCAGTCAAACCGATGAATCCAAAGAAAATTAACGCTTCGACTTCGCTTTGCTCTCGCGTTTCTCGGCTTTCAGTTTCAGCCTTACGATTGTTGATCCAAGCTTCACAAGACGGAGAAAAGCCCGCTCGCGGTCGAGGTCTATTTCTTCGGTATCAGGCCCAAATGCAACGCGAGCTTTCGCAAGCGCATCTAAAATCGATTGGCATTGTTTTGAGGTCATATCGTAAGCGGATTGAAAGCCAAACGGAAAGGCGCCGCAATGCTTAAAAACTCACCATTTCAGCCGCTTGCCAGTCATCTTTTGCAGGCCGGCAAGCGTGCGTTCCCCATCCGACACATTTCGGAAGTTGTGCCGGTGGTCAAACTCCGCAAGGTAAAGCGGAAGATACTTCTCGCTGATATGATGAAACGTGCCAACCACACCGCGCTTGAGCAGCGAGAAGAAACCTTCAACGCTGTTTGTATGCCACGGCCCGCGAACATATTCCCCGGCGGAATGATTGACCGTCTGATGGTTGGTAAAGCCCTTTGCCGCATCGCGATAAGGCGTGTATTCGTCCGTCATAATCGTGGCATACGGCGAAACATGTTTCTGCAAAACTGCCTTGAGATTCTTTCCCGTAACTGGACGAACGACCTGAGAACGTGCCCGCCCCCCGCGCTCCAAGACGGTGACAACCGGAACCTTGCTCGTTCCGCGTCCCCGCTTGTGTATCCCCGTTCCCTTGCGCGGCTTGCCGCCCACATACGTTTCGTCCACTTCAACGGTGCCTTTCAGCGAGCCTTTGAATACCGGGTCTTGAAGAGCGAACCGGATGCGATGCGTCATAAACAGGGCCGTGCGGTAGCTTCCAAGCTCAAGCTGCCTTTGGAGTTGCAGGGAGGAAACGCCCTTTTTGGAACTGCAAATGAGATACCATGCAATCAACCATTTGCGAAGCGGGATATGGGAATCCTCGAAAATGGTGCCAATCGTCACGGTGAACTGCTTTTCGCAGGCCGCACACCAGCGCAGACCGGCGCGGACTTTCTTCTCTTTGTTCGCCGCAATGCCCGAAAACTTGCTCTGGTCAGAGCATTTGCAATGCGGGCATACAATGCCATCTTTCCAGCGGATGCTCTCAAGCTCCTGTCGGGCCGCTTCATCCGTCGGAAATCGGTCGATAATCTGAATGAGCGTCAAATCCGGCGTATCGTTCGTTTTCATACCCACAACATAGCACTTTGGCATTGTTTGTCAAGTGCATAATCCCGTAATTAAATTCGCAGGCAGGCGGAGCCTGCACCCAATTCAGAATGCGGAATGGTCGGGCAACGTCAGGAACGCTGCTCCTGGTAGAATGCCACAAAGCGTCCCTACTTTATGAAAGCGGCGGCAGGCGAATTTATACGTCGGCAAAGGCGCTGCGAAGGGGTGGATCCGCAAGACAGGACACAATAAAACACAATAATACACGATAGTGGCGGATAATATTTTTGCAGGCGAAGCCTGCACCCAAGTTTAAGGAGGGGATGATTTCTCGCAAAGGACGCAAAGCAGGCGGGCCATGGGAAATGGCTTGTCATGGATTCGCCGGTTGCCCGAGGATGGCGGTGATTCAATGAGCGCATTGCAGATCGTCATTCCAATGGCGGGGCGGGGTTCGCGGTTCGCCAACGCGGGTTACACAACGCCCAAACCGTTGATACCGCTGGGCGGCCGGCCGATGATCGAGTGGGTCATCGAAAACATCCGGCCCCGGCGCGCGCACCGGTTCATTTTCCTCTGCCTGGCGGAGCATTTGCGGGATTACCCGGATGTGCCGGCGGCGTTGAAGCGGCTTTGTCCGGGTTGCGAGATTGTGCCAGTGAAGGCCGTCACGGAGGGCGCGGCGTGCACGGTGCTGCTGGCGCGGGAGTTCATTGACAACGGCGACGCGCTGATGATTGCCAACAGCGATCAACTGGTGGAGCTGGACATCAATGATTACCTGGCCGCGGGAGACGCGGAAGGCGTGGGCGGATTGATCATGACATTCTGGTCGGACCATCCGAAGTGGTCGTATTGCCGGATGCGGCCGGACGGCAGCGCGGGCGAGGTGGTGGAGAAACAGGTGGTGAGCAACGAGGCGACGGTGGGCATCTATAACTTTCGCGCGGGCCGGGATTTTGTGCGGGCGGCGGACGCGATGATCGCGGCGAACCTGCGGGTCAACAACGAGTTTTATGTGGCGCCGACCTATAATCAACTCATCGCCGCCGGCGCCCGGATCGTGACGATGAAAACGGGACGCGAGGGCGACGGGATGCACGGCGTGGGCACGCCGGAAGACATGGAAAAGTTCAAGCAAACCGCGTTTTACAGGGGGCGGGCAAAGGGATGAAGCAGCCTTGAGCACGCTTGAAATCATCCTCCCGGTGCGCAATCCGACGGCGGTGCTGGCGCAGACGGTGCGGTCGCTGGCGGCGCAAACGGACCGGCGTTTTTCGGTCCTGCTGAGCGACAATCATTCCACGCAGGGCCTCGAATTGCTGGAGGCCGCCATCAGCGAATTGCAGGCGGCGGGAATTGAGACGCGGCGGGTGCGTCCGCCGTATGAACTGGGGCGGGTGGAACATTGGAACTGGGCGCATTTTGAATCGGCGGCCGAGTGGCTCAAGCCGGTGTTCATGGGCGACTGGCTGGAGCCGAATTACGTGGCGGAATTGCGCGCGGCACTGCTGGGACATCCGGAAGCGCGGTATGTGTTCGCGTCGTTCGTGTATCATCATGGCGACAGTGCGCCGATGACGGTGCTGAACCCGTGGGCGGGGCCGTTTCATCCGGCGAAAAAGATGGAGCAGATCGTCCTGGACAAGGGAATGCAATTCGGGCCGCCGAGCGCGGCGGCCTACGAGCGCAACGCGTTCATTACCATCGGCGGTTATCCAACGACGCTGCCGATTTGCGCGGACAGCCTGATGTTTTGCACGATGGCGTCGCGTTTTGGCGCCCTGGGTCTGGCGGAGCCGCTGTGCCACTTCAACATTCACGGGGCGCGCTTCTCGACCAAGCTGCCGCAACAGCGCCGCAACACGCTGCGCGAGAGCATCACATATTATTTCATGCTGGCATATCGCGCCTGGTCGGAGCGCACGGCATTTTCGCGCATTGCATTCGCCCGGCTGGTGGCGCGGGAATACCGCGCTTATTTTGCGAAACGTGATTCATGAGCGCCGGCCTGGAAATAATCATCCCGGTGCGCAATGGCAGCCAGGGGTTGCTGCAAACGACCGCGGCGTTGGCGGCGCAAACTGACCGGCGGTTTGCGGTGCTGTTGAGCGATGATTTCTCGGCGACGGGACCGGCGCAGATTGACGAAGCGCAGCATGAGCTGACAGCAGCAGGCATTGCAGTGCGGCGGCTGCGTCCACCGCGCGGGCTGAAGCGGCTGGAGCATTGGAACTGGGCGCACGCGCAATCGCGGGCGGGCTGGCTGAAACTGCTGCTGCCGGGCGAGGAGTTGAAACCGAATTATGCGGCGCGGCTGGGCAAGTGCGTGGAGGAACGATCACACGCGCGGTTCATCCGGTGCGACGTGGAGCTGCGGACGGAGTGGGGGCCGGAGATGGAGCGGGCGCCGTTCGCGCGTGGCGGCATCGGCCCGGCGGAAGTCATGAATTATTTTCCGCGAATGCAGGACTGGATTTCGCGCTCGATCAATGTGGCTTGCGAGCGGACCGCCTGGCTGGCCACGGGCGGTTATGCGACGCACTTCCCGGGCTGCGCCGCGCTGCGCTTCAATCTCATTCAGGCGCTGCATCACGGTGTGGAGAACCTGGCCGAGCCGCTGGCGTTTGTGGATGCGACGGAGCGGCGGGAATTGAACGGAAACGGCGCGGGACGGGTCAATGGCTTGCTGGAGAGATGGCTGATCCTGCGCGAGGCGCGGAATTACAGCGTGGCCACGAAGCTGCCCTGGCCGAAAAAACAGCTGCTGCCCGCCGCGTTTGCCGCGGCAATGGCGCGATATTAGCTCACCACAAGAACCATGGCCGGCAAAAAAGGTCTGAAACGATGGTTGCTGGGGCAGCGCGCCTCGACGCGGTTCGCGTATGCCCTGCAATTGTGTTCCCGCATTTGCGCGAGTTTAACGGGCCTGATCTGGACCCGGCTTTTGGTGGGAGCAATGGGCCTGCCGCTGAACGGCGTGCTCCTCGCGTTTCAGAATGTCGCCTCGCTCGGCGGGCTGGGAGACCTGGGGATGGGTGGCGCGGTTGGCATTCGCACGGGCCAGTATCTGGGCCGGGGCGATGAGGCCGGGTTGAAAGGGTTCCTGGCCTCGGCGCGCACGGTTTTTTTGGTGCTGGCGCTGGTGATGGGCGGAGGATTCCTGATGCTTTCGCCGTGGCTGCCGCACTGGCTCCGTTTCCCGTCGGTGGAAGGAACCGGATCACTCACGCTGCTTTTCGCGGTGGGGGCGGTGCTGATTAGCGGTGTCCTGCTGTCGAGTTACCTGACCAACGTTAATTATGCCTGCGGCAATGTGACGTGGCCGGTGGTGCCCGCCTTCGTACTGTTGCAGGCCGGTCTTCTGTGCCAGTGGCTTCTGGCACGGCAGCATGAGCCGCTGTGGGTGCAGTTTTTACCATCGATAGGGACAGCGGCGGCCGGTTTGTGGCTGTATCGGTTTTACATTTCCAAGTCTCATCCCGCGCTCGCCGGGCTTTTGCCGCTGAAATTTGACGGGCCCATCGCGGTAGCGCTTTTTGAGAGCAGTTTCTGGGTGTATTTGTGCAGCCTGGGCAATGCCATTTACCAGAGGACGGATGGTCTGGTGATAAACGCGGGTTTCCCGGCCGGGACCCTCCCGGTTTACGTCTATAACTACAAGTTCTGCGACCTGGTTGTGTTTCTGGCGCTCACCGCGAGTTTTGTCAGCCTGCCAAAAATAACGCAGTGGATGGCCTCCACGAATCCACAGGACCAGGAGCGCGTGCGGTTGGAAATGCGGCGGCTCAACCAGTTCCAAACGTTACTGGGCTGCGGACTCGGGCTCGCGTATCTCGCGGGCAACAACCTGTTCATGAAAGTTTGGTGGCATAACAGTCCCCATCCCGTGCCGCCCGCGGCACTCGCGCTGCAAACCGCCTTCGCATTGAACATGGCCATCACAGCCAGCGGCGATGCGGGCATCCAGTTGTCAATGCGGTCCGGGAAAAATGGAATGCGCTTCGCGGGCTTGCTCATCGGCGTGACCGGTTTGTTGAACGTGGCGCTGTCCCTCGTGGCGATGGAAAGGGGCTCGCTCCTGGGAATCGCCATGGCGACGGTGCTGGCGCAGTCGTTGTTGAGCGTGGGCGCGGGATTTTATACATGCCGGCATTTGCAGGTTGGGTGGGTTCCCTGGCTGTTGAAGGGATGGCTGCTGCCGTGCGCGGGCATTCTGGGCGCCGCGTGGTTGAGGCTGGAATTGCCCTTTTATTCCGCGCAACACGTCCTGCTGCTTCAGAATATTTTGCTGCTCGCGGCGGCTTATCTGGCGGCGTGGCTGGCGGCGGCGTGGAGCCTGGGTATTAATGCCGCGTTCATCCGCCGGGAGCTGGCGTTCGTCCGCACCTTCTTCGGCTCATGAGCCGGATGATTATCTCCAAAAAGCGGGGCGCCCGATCCAAAAAAACTGCCTCCGGGCGGCGCACGGCTGGCGCGGCGGGGAGGCAATCAAATCTTGGTTTGGTTTCGGTGACGATTTTAAATTATGCAACTATTCGCGGCGAACGAGATTTGGCAGTTCCCTCCGGAAGAGGGAGAGGGCCTCGTCGGAAGTTGCCGGCCCGCTGACCACCACTTCTAGAACCTGCTGGCCCAGGTTGCGTTTGCCCGCCAGAACCGCCTGCAAACGGCTCGCCTCCGAGCCATTTTCGAGCAGCGGCTTTTCATGGCGTGAGACGCGGTCCGACCAAAGACAATAGAACACATGCAGAAACCGGGAGCCGCTTTCAAAGCTTTCGTGCCGGAACGCCATGTCGATGCCGTTGGCGTCCGCCGTGACCTGCCCGAAGTCCTCGGCCAGCCTGGCCCCGGCGGCGGGAAAACAAATATCGGGGCGATGGCCCTTGGCCAGTTGCGCAGAATTCCGGCCGGGACTCCAGCGCAGCAGGAAGGCGCTCCACTGGTTGCCTTCATCGTCATCCCACGAGGCCGAGTCGCTCTCGGAACAGCGCAAAATGGCAAGCGAGTTTTCCGGAAGCAAAACTTTTTTGAAGCCGGCGCTTTGGTTCGGCCAGGAAACAGACCAGCGCGGCGCGGGCGTCAAATCAGCCTCATGGGTGCGGTACCAGACTTCGGTCAATACCTCGGTCGTCAGCAGCCACGCAATCACGCCGGCGGCCACGTAACGCGACAACGCGCCAATCGCCGCATTGCCAGACGGGGAAAACACCGGGCCCGGGATGACGCGCGGCCTGATCAAATAAGCCAAACCAAACAGGCCCGACACGACGATCAACATGACAACGATGCCGGCCGTGTCATGCCACGCTTCCATTTGGGGAAGCCCGCGACTGGCGGCGGCCCAAGTCAGGAAGGTAGTGCGGGCCACATTAGCCAGCAGCACGAAGCCGAGAGAGGCAACCAGCAGGAGTACCCGGCGCCGGACCGCGAACCGGTACATTTCCCCCAAAAACAGCGACAACATCAAGGCGGACTGGAGCGAACGGACGCCGCTACAGGCTTCATCAATTCCGATAACGCCGGCACCGACTTCGACCAAATTACCGTGTTGCACGGCGGGAATTCCCAGCCAACCGGCCACCTCGACGGTCAAGCCGGCCACGAGGCGCATGAGATTTTGAATGATCGCCTGTTCCATTCCCATGGGCCAGGGCACTGCGATCAACATGAACACAAGGGGGGGCGCGAAGAAATTAACCCATTTCCAGCCGCCGGCACGAAAGAGCAGGCAAAAGCTCAAGCCGATTACCACGGCGCCATGCACCCAGTAAACCAGCCGCCACTCCGGATTGGCTTCGAGCACCACCCGCAACGGCAGGAGCAAGGACAAGAAGCCGCAGGCAAACAAGCCGGCCAAGGCCGCGCTTCCCGGCAACGAAGCGGGGCGTTCCTGCCATCGGCACCACAACAGAGCTGCGCCGAGGAGGGGAACAACGTAACCGTAACTGTATTGCGCATTCGTGGCCCATTCTCCGCGCAATTCAATGAAGAACAAAAACCAGCACGCCGCCAAGGCCGTGATTGCCAGCCCCCACCCGCTGAGCAAGTTGCGGAAAAAGGCCGGAGCGGTCATGGGCCGCGCGCCAGTCGCCATGGAGTGCGGGATTGCGGTCAATTTGTCGGGCGTTTTGAGCATGGGAGGCTGGAGCAGCTTAAATTACGTTTTGGCGGCCAATTATGCAAGCTGATCAGGCATGCGGCTACGGTAACGCCAAAGCACGTGCGCCAGATGGAACGCGCGGACATAGCGGGGAATAAAACGCCTTGGGTTTGAGGCACAGCGAAATAACCATCCCAAAATCATCTGGTCGGCCCACAGCGGAATGCGCACCTGGTCGCCGCTCAAAAACCCAATGGCCGCTCCGATACAATGGATGGCGGGGTGTGCCTCGCAATTTCGTTTCAGGTAAAGCCCCAACTTCTCCTGAACACCGCCGCCAAGGCCAACAATCACATGACGGGGCCGACGCTCATCCACCAACGCCGCGAGCCGCGGGTCGCAGATGTTCCCAGAAGAATATTTGGGCGCCACATAGCAGTCATCAGGGAGGACAGGATAGCCGTTGGATTTCAGCCAGGCAGTATTCCGGTTTGCGGCAGTCGTCGATGGCATCACCCAGAGCGTGGATCCCGGTTCCCGGAACTCCGGTCTTTCGAGGAGCAGATGCAAGTACTCAAGACCAGAAACGCGATGAATCCGATCCCGCATAATCAGGTTCCAAAGCAGAACCATGAAGCCGCTGTCGGTAATCACCAAATCGGCCTCCAGCAGCGCCTGGCGATACTCGCGGTCACGCCCAAGTTCAACGAGGGCCGGCGCAGCCGGCACGACCACGAGTCCTCCCCGAACCCCCAGTTCAACCGCCGCACGGGCGTCGCCCACAAAAAACCGCACCCCCAGGATGCGACGGTAAAGGCTTTCATTTATCGGCGGCTGGGAAACATCATTCATGGAAAATGCGATCAGGTTTGCTCGGGCCAACGAGACTTGATTGCGGAACACGGATTGCCCCGGCAAATCATCCGGTCAGGCTGGCTGACGGTCACGATTGACCCTGCGGCAATCACGGCCTCGCTGCCGATCGTGACGCCCGGGGCCACAAATGCCTGCGCTCCCACCCAGGCACCGTCTTCAATCACGATGGGCTGATTCCGGTAAGGCATCTCCGGCTTCCGAAAATCGTGGTTGCCAGTGCAGAGAAACACCCTTTGCGAAATGCAACAATGCGCGCCAATGGTCACGGGCTCAAAATTCAGGATGAATACTTCCTCACCAATCCAGGCGTGGTCTCCGACGAACAACTTCCATGGGAAGTGAATATTTACGCGAGGCTTGATGAGCACGCCCCTGCCGATCCGCGCACCAAAAAATCGAAGCATGGCGCACTTCAAGGACGACGGAAATGGCCACGGGGAAAGGAACAGCACGCATTTGACGATGTACCAAACGGCTTCGACGAACTTGGAGCGCCCACGATCCAGCCCCTGCCTTGGGTTGAAAAGATCATTTCGGACGCGGGTCATTTGATTCGCGCGGGCCGGCTTCGGCAATCGCTCTCAGGCACAATGGCTCTCACACGCTGCGCGAATTGTCGCCGAAATGGCCGGCCACGTGTAACGTTGCTCCACCAGTTTCCGCGCCGTTTCCCCTCGCGACTTCCGTTCCGTCGCGGAACTATGCAGGGCCGCTTCCAGTGCCTTCTGCACCGAATCGGGATTCGCCTCGCACAGCCATCCGCCGCCTTCGGTTTCCAGCTCCGCAAAATTGCAGGCATCCGTGCCGATCACCGGGACGCGGCAGGCCATCGCTTCCAACACGGAGACCGGAAATCCCTCGGAATGCGACGGCAGGACAAACAAATCCGCGCTCTTCAGAAGCTCCAGTTTCGAGGCGCCGGTGACAGGCCCCACCAAGGTTGTGCAGGACGAGACTCCAAGTTCCTGAATCATCTTCACCACGGTGGCGCAGTAGCCGTTCTCGTCGGGTCCCGCAATGAGCAATTCCCAGCCTGCATGCCGGTCCTTGAGTTTGGCCCAGGCGGGAATTAAAAGATCCAGCCCCTTTTTTGGGTGAAGCCGGGCCATGAAAACCAGCCGTTTCCTTTCCCGCGCGCGATCAGAGAGCGTCAGCCGGCTGGCGGCGCGGACTGGCAATTCGGCATCGTAATCCGCCAGAAGAACACCATTCGGAGCGACCACAATGGGGGCGGAGAAGCCTTGATGCCGGATCTGGTCCGCTTCCTTGAAAGTCAGCGCCCGCCAGAGGCGGCACGCGCGCATATTGCGTCGTTCGAAAAGGAGCCCAACCACCCGTTTCTTCCAACGGGAGCGCCGCAAAATCCAAGGCTCAAGCATTCCTTGCGGGTGATAAATAAGAGGCTTGTGTTTTGAGCAGGCCCGGCCGCCAATGACCCAGTTGGTATAAACATAAAATCCATGACCATGTACCACATCCGCCCCGGCCACGGCGCTGTGTGAATCCCTCTCGAGTGCCCGGGCGAAGAAGGCCTTTTGCGGTCCGGTTCGCGGATACTGGAAGGTTTCCGGCCACGCGCGATCAAATGACGGCGAACGGGTTGTAATCAGGCGCGAAACAAAACCATCTTGGAGCAATTGCAAGTGCAAATCCAGGGCCGCCCGTCCCAGGCCGCCGCCCTCCAGCGGCTCAAGAGATTGAGTGAAATGAAGATGGCGCATTTCGATGCTCTTTACGAATTACCGCATCGGGCTGACGCCGCTGGTTTTGGCCGCCTCGTCTTTCATGGGGGTGGCAACTACGGGTTCATTATCCAAATCTCGCCGAAGCGGTCCCGGCTTCCTTCCCATGGCAACCTTGGCCGCCTCGAGGGCGTTTTCAGCAAAGTTCGAACATGAAAACTTTTCCACGATGCGGCTGCTTTCCCGGGCCATTTCCCCGCGCATCGCGGGCAGCGATTCCAAAGACAGCATGATGCTGGAAAGTTCAATCGACGACGCCGGGTCAAAGACAAATCCATTCGAGCGAATAAGATGGTTCAATTGAGCGGGCAGGTTTGGCCGGGGGGATTCAGCTTCATCGGCATGCGTCGACACAGGCTGCCCCATCTCCAGCAAGTCCTCCGCGCAGCCCGCAGTCTGGCTGACAATGACCGGAAGGCCGGAAGCCATGGCTTCGTTGACCACCAATCCCCATTCTTCATAAATGCTGGGCAGGATGAAGGCGTCGGCCAGGCCATAAAAAAGAGGGTTTTCGTCAATTTGCCGGAAACCATAAAAATGGACGCCGGCGATTTCCTTTTCATTTTTTGATTTTCGTTTTTCGATTTCAACAGGAGTTTTATCGTAAATCGGCAACCGCAATTCCGAGCACAGGGCCCGCAATCGCCCCTCTTCTTCGCCCGAGCCAACCAGTACAAGGTGCGTTTGTTTGACTTGGCTGGCCTGAAGAAATTGTCGATAGGCCCGGACGAGGGCACCGAGGTTTTTTTTGGCGATGAACCGGCCCAAGCTGAGGAAATAATGTCCCGGCAAGGCATGCTTGGTTCTGAGTTCCGCCGCCCGGCCCCTAACTTCTTTCGCCCTCTGAGCAAAGTGATCATTGTCCACGGCGTCGTAACCAGTGAAGATCTTCCCTTCCGGCAGTCCTATCGAGGCGAAATAACGCTTCTGCGGCGCACCGCCGACCAATGCCGCGTCGAACAGGCCAATCAGCCCCCGTTTACCCCAGGCCCCCAGCCCGGAAGCGCGCGCAGTTCCAGCGTGCGTCTCATTCATCATGATTGCACGAATCCCCAGCGATTTGGCGGCCAGCAGGGCGGCCAGCGATTGCTTTGGAAAATAGCTCGGCAAAAAGCATGCTTGAATGCCCAGACGCGCGAACTGTCTTCGCGTACGGAAGAAAACCGTGAAAAAAGGAATCCGCTCCGCAACGGCATCTGGACAAATGGTGATAAGGTTCAAACCGGTCTTTGCGCGGTCCCATTCGTAATCGCGGGTCCGGCTGGCAAGCTCAATCGCATGGACTTTGGAGGGCGCCATCAGTCTCGCAAGCGCTCCCGCCCGCGCAAAATGGTAGGGACCATACTGAGCCCATAAGACCGCCATGGTCGGTGCCGGGGGAATCATTCTAAAAATCCTTTCAACCAAGGGTCGGCGACGGCGGCCGGGCCTGAGGGCCTGAGCCCGGATCAATGAGGCGGATCTGCGAACCGCGCGGAAGAAGCTCCGACCACACCGGGACCCGCCGGCTGCCCAGCAACCAGGTCAGGCCCATCCAAAGCAGCAAGGGAGAAAGATTCCAAAACAGGAACTTGGATATCGAAATGCCACCGTCGCGGTACCATTGTGGCAACATCGCAATTCCAACCAGGTAAAACAGGGCCGCCATGTTGTTCTGCACGTGCCGCCAGAACCAGCGGTGTGCCAGCCCCAGCAGACAGCCGACAATGGCAAGCGTGACTACCACGCCCGCCCACCCCCCGCTCATCCAGCCGTCCCCCGGGAGGGACGGTGTCAGTCCGACAAAATTGCCGTAATTATTTAAATTGAAAAAGCCGATGGGCGCGCCGATGGGTTTGCCCGGCCAAAGCTTTCTTGGAATGGGTTCGGTGAAGAGTTGCAGGTATTGGGTGCCGTAGGTGAAGGAGCCCGTCCGGTCCGGCACGACTTTGACGATGTAACAAAGATAATCGAAGTTTGCGAACTCCTGGGTGTCGTACTTCATTCGCAGTTCCTCGGCCCGCGTCATCGACTGGGCGGGTAGCTCGACAGTTTCTCCGGCCATCATCAAGCGGAAATAATCCCGGTTTTTTCCGAGAGTCTGGAACAAAAGCAACAAAGGAATTGCCAGCAAAAATGCCCACCGGGGCACCCATTTAATGCGGTTCTGCCAGGCATACACGGCGCACAAAGCCAAAAACAACAGCACAATCGTCCAGCGGTTCCAGCCCGTGTATGCGCGATATGCGATGTAAACGGCCAGCGGCACCAAAGCGACCCGCCTGAATCTGGTAACTGCCAGCCAGGCGCAGATCAGCGGCCCCGCCATGTTCTGTGCTTCCAGCGTATAGCCGTTCGCCCCCTGCAATATAAAAACTCCTCCCACATTCTCGCCCTGCATCCCCCCCCCCAAGTAACTCCTTATCGAGAATGCGATCACCGGGGCAAGGAGCAGCGTGGTCACAATCAGGCCGCGACGCTGCGTGATGGAAAATGGATCTGTTTCGGCAGTCGTGAAAACCGTCTTGCCCCACCCGACCCACAGGCACGGAATGCTGAACGCTGCCAGCGCGACCGAACTCACCGCCAAAGTGCGTATCAAATCCTCGTCCGCCGGGGCCAGCCGCATGTATTTCCACAAAGTGTCGAAACCCAGGTAGTGAACCAGAATTGGACGGAGCACGAAAACTACGCCATGAAATCCAAGATAGAAGGTCAGCGGATGGAACAATGAAGCCTGGCCGCTGGCCAAAAATATGCCGAGTACGATCAGCCAGAAGAGAACCTGGCCAAGAAGGGCTAACTCGAGAAAAGACATAATCGATCAGCAGCTGACCGCCCTGTAATCTCCAGACACAATCCCTGGCCGGGGCGGACACATTCCAACCATCTCCGTGTAAGCATGTACGACACCTTTCCGGAACCGATCCCAGGTGAACGTCCGGGCTTGGGCTGCAGCGGCCTGCCCCATCTGGTATAATTCCATTCGATGCTGCCTGCCCCAGATCACCCGGTTGGCAATGGCCGCGGGATCCCGGATTGGGACGAGGAAGCCATGGACTCCGTCCTCCAGAACATCCGGCGCGCAAGTGGATCGCGTCGTCAAGACGGGCACGCCAGAGGACATGGCTTCCAAAATCACATGTGCGAAACCCTCAACCAGCGAGGGCAGGACGAACAAATCGCAAGTTCTCAGAAGATGAGTGAGTTTGCTTGTCGGAAGACTTTTATAGGCGCGAACACTTCGGATGCCAAATTTGTTGATTAGCGGCCGGTCCACCGCATGGTGGCCGCAAATCAGCACCTCGAGGTTATCCTGTGGCAAAGACCCCATGGCTTCAAGAAAATACGACAATCCTTTTCGTTGGGTCATGCTCCCGATCCAAATGATACGAAACGGATCTTCCGCCCGGGGTGCAAAATCACGGCAAGGATAATCCCTGGTCTCCACTCCGTAGGGAACCACATGTATTTCGCTTCGCGGGATTCCCTGATCCGCCAGCGTTTTGGCAGTGTAACTGCTTGCGACCACCCACCCATTCGCCAAATGTGCTTCCTGGCACAGTGATTTGAAGTGCGCCTCCGGGGCACCAATTTCATGTTCCCACTTTAGCGAGCCGGCAAATTGCGGGGCCCGGACCAGCTCCGCTTGAAGTATCTCTCTTACCACTGCCGGATGGGGATGCAATTGAAACAGGAATCGCATCTGCGGCCGGCACGCCCCGGGCTCAAAAGCCGACGCGGCGTAATAGCTGTACGAAAAAAGCGCGGATTGTGATCGCCAGGCCAAATCCCGGGCAGCGTGCCCCAAAAACCGGTCGAGGCGAATCTGTCTTTCCTTCGTCGCAAGGGCGGTTCTCATCAGCAAGCCATCGGCCATTGCCCTCATGGGAGTCATAACTCTGCGACCGGGAATTCCCGGGCAATGCCGCGCCATCAGTTTTGGAAACCGTTTGGTTAGTTTCGCTCTGAAAGGCGTCACTTCAGGGTCCCAATAGAGGTCAGTAACCAATTTTTCCAGCAAACCGGCTCCTTGGAGCGCCCCCGCCAATTGATAATGATCCCTCGAACCTGCAAAGCTCACCACCGCCTTCGGAAGTTGGCCGCAAGGCCGACCGAAGCTTGCTAACTCGCCGGAACAATCTTTGGAATTCACAGACATGTTAATGTGGGGGCCCGGGATTAATTCAGGCGATAAGCCTGGCACACTGGAGGTTTGCGAAATTCCCAGCCGCGGCGGCGATCCTTGCCTTCGTTACTGCCCGCTATCCGGTGACAGCACGCGCAAATTGGTTGGCGGGGCCAGGTCAGCCGAGACCAGTCGGGCCAACATCCAGACGCCATTGCTCCAGTCACAGGTAGCCGTGGCGCCGTTGGACAGGATGGTCGGCGTTCCGGACATTGCCGTGGACAGATAGACCGGCACGGGAAAAGCGCTTGTATTCAAGATAACCAACTGCGCGCCCGGTGGAATCTGCTGCGGCTGTGTATCGTCCAGGACGAATACAGCATTGGTCAAGCTTGTCCATAACTGATGACGCATTCCCAGGGCATAAGTAATGACATTCGAGGCCCCCGCAAAACCGTAATTCATATTTGGAGGAAAATCATTGGATGGATCATCAAAAAAATATTGGCCGCCAATTTGCGTGCTGTTGAGGGGGGCGTTGGTCGTATTCATTTCACGATTCCCAATGCAAACCACGTTCGACATCCAGCCCCATCCGCTCCCGAAGGCATTGCAACCCGAGGAGAGATTACTGCTCACGGTGAGATTCTGAATGCGGTCGACACCAATGCCACCGATGACTATGGGGTTCCATATCTGCATGAACTGATTGTTCTCGACAAGTATATCCTGGTTAAAGTCAGTCCCCTGATATCCGGCGCCGTCGGTTGCCACCCCCCCGTAGCCGCCCCAAAATGTATTCCCGGCAATCGTCAGGTTTCTGGCGGGCCCCATCATGATGCCGTATTTGGAAGATGCGATCGAGTTGCCGACAATGCTATATCCCGGGGAGGGACTGTTGCTCAAGGCACCCACCAAGACAATCCCTATTCTCGTGTTGGTGATGACGCTGTTCTGAAAAACCGAGGCGGCGTTCATGGTGCCGACATAGTACTCCTCGGCCATGTCAACATTTGAAAAGAGGCAGCCACTGATCACGTGAGGAGTCCAGTTCAAATTAAATCCCGAGCCGTCTCCGTCAATGAACGAGCAACTTGTAACCTCGTTGAGACCTGAATTTGCAGTCGTGACACTCTTGATCATTTCTCCCCGCCAATGAATGAACTGGCAATTCAAGAATCTTTTGAGGGCGTGCAGTGGAGGCAGCCCAATGTCCACCAGGGCGCTGTGCGTTTCATCCCAACCGCTGCCGTCAATGGTGCTTGCGGGGGCGCCGTGAATTTCCTGATTGCCCTGGACCACGCCTCCATCGAAAGTCAAGTTCTCGAACACCAGCGGGAAGTTATTGGTTATCGGCCCCTGACAATAAAACAAGAAACCCCGCTGAACCCAGGGGCCTTTT
>DATMLG010000447.1:0-8472 GCA_035570675.1 Verrucomicrobiia bacterium
CTTCGTGTCTGCGAAGAAGAGCAGGGGATTGACTCCCATTCCAATATCCGAAGCTCCGCCAACCAACACCCTTTCCGATTCCTTGAAATTCTACGCCGTGGCGCGGCGCGGCGACGATTTTTTCACCTTGTATTCCGGCAACGGACCGCCTGATCCCTACGAATTGCCGAAATACAAGGACCCGACGCAAAAGCTGAAACAGATTGCATTGACTCCGCTCACTGTTGGCGTTGATACGACCGTTTGCGCTGGGTTTCTATTCATCGGCATGCTGCCGTATATTCTGGTCGGCTTGACTCGGTGACCGGCCGGGCTGCCCCCGCCTCCACGCACCTTTGTTCTCTTCGTTTGCTTCTGTGAAGCATGCCGAGAAGAATTGACAATCCCCCCGTCAAATCAGGATAATCAAGTGCGGCATGACCACGGCCAACAAAGTCACCATCGTCCGGATTCTGTTCATCCCGTTGTTCATCGTCCAGGTGCTTTACTATTACCGGACGGCGCATGAATGGCATCGCTACGCCGCCCTGGCCTGCTTTTTTCTCGCGTCCATTCTTGACGCCGTGGACGGCTACATCGCCCGCCGCTTCAATCAACGCAGCGAACTCGGCGCCATTCTTGATCCCCTGGCCGACAAACTCCTGCTCGTCTCGGGCATCGTGCTGCTCAGCTTGCGCATCCCGCCAAAAGTCGAACTCGTCGCCATTCCGTTGTGGGTGACGGCCACCATCATCAGCCGCGATGTCCTGATCCTCATCGGCATGGTGTTGATTCACATGATTTGCGGCAAAACTGTTGTCCATCCGCGCATCATCGGCAAGGTCTCCACCGTCCTCCAAATGATCATGGTGCTTTGGACGCTGCTCAAGTGGAACGACCGCTGGCTCGATTTCTGGGCGCCCGCCGCCGCCATCGGCACCGGCATCTCCGGCCTGCTCTACACCTGGGACGGTGTCAGCCAGTTGAGCGCCAGCCCCAAAAGTTCGCCCATTCCGGCGCAAAAGGATTGAAATCGCACGTGTATTGGGTCACATTGGTTCATGGCGAAAGAAGCAAAGGAATTGAAGCTCAAGGAAGGCGACCCGGCCCCGAATTTCACGGCCCCCACCAGCGGCGGCGGCGAAGTTTCCCTGGCCGATTTGCGCGGACGCAACGTCATCCTCTATTTTTATCCCAGGGACAACACGCCCGGCTGCAACAAGGAAGCCTGCTCGTTCCGCGACCGTTGGGATGACTTCAAGGAAAAGGGCGCCGTCGTCCTTGGCGTCAGCACGGACACCGTCAAGTCCCACGACAAATTTGCCGCCAAGTTCAAGCTGCCGTTCACCCTCCTGGCGGACGAGAACAAGGCCATCGTGCAGGCCTACGGCGTCTGGGGGCCGAAAACCTTCATGGGCGTCAAATATACCGGTACCTCCCGCGTCACCTTCCTCATCGGACCCGACGGCAAGATCAAAAAAGTCTGGCCCCAGGTCAAACCCAACGACCACGCCGACGAAGTCCTCGCCGCGTTGTGATCCATCATTAACGTGCGGTAGGGACGCTTTCCACAGCGTCCCTGACATTTCTCGATTCTGGCCTGTGGAATAAAGTGGGACGGAGTGGAATCCGTCCCTACCACGCTGCTTCACCTTTTTCTCATGGTCGTACCTTTTCCTCCCGCATGCGAGACGTCCCTGGCATTTCCCCTCCGCATCCCGGCACAAATCACTTGAGCCACACGGCGCCCTCAGCGTAGTCTTTCCCCACGATTTATGAGTTCAAATGTCCCCGCCGATTTGAAATACACCAAGTCCCACGAATGGGTGCGCGTCGCCGGCGACACCGCCACCGTGGGCATCACCGACCATGCCCAGCATGAACTGACCGACATCGTTTTCGTGGAACTCCCGGCCGCCAACCGCCAGCTAAAGGCCGGCGATTCCTGTGCCGTCGTCGAATCCGTGAAAACCGCGAGCGACATCTACGCGCCGGTGAGCGGGCAGGTCGTCGAGGTGAACAAGGCCGTCGTGGACAACCCCGCGCTCGTGAACACGGACCCCTACGGCGCTGGCTGGTTTTTCAAAATTAAACTGTCCCAAACCAGCGAGTTGAACCAGCTCCTTGCGCCCGCCCAATACACCGCGCAGATTACTGGCTAAAGTGGGCCCGTTGCCGTGAAGAATCGGACTTTTTTTCGATTGTCAATTATTGTAGGAATCATCGCGTTGCTACTCAGCATGGCCGCGCGCGAGGCCAGCTACAAGGCGATGTACCTTAAAGCAGCGAGGCTGCAGTCTGCCGTGGAAGGTCACCTTGCGTACATCCCGGATGCCGAAGGGGTCCGGTTGAGCCATATTGGTCGAATTCTGTACGCCGCTGGTCTCTCATTTATACTACTATGTGGAGGATGTTTGCTGGCAGCATTGGTTCGGCGTGAGTCCGGCTTGTACTCCATCCCGCTTGCACTCATGGTATTCGCCGTCGCGGCTTGGATGTTGTTATGATCGTGGTAGCTCGGAATTGCGTATGACTCAGCCTGTCAAAGCCCGCCTGTTCATCAAACCCTGGTGCAGTTGGTGTGTGCAGGCCATGAAGTGGCTGGATGATCATGGCATTGAATATGAAACGATTGATGTCACCGCGGACGAGGCGGCCTTCGAGGAAATGATCCGCCTCTCCGGCCAGGACCTCGCGCCCGTCATCCAGGCCGGCGGAAAAGTGCTGGCGGATTTCGGCCCGGAACAATTGCCGGCCTTTTGGAAGGAAATTTCTGACACAAAAAAATAAATGACCGTGCTCGAATCAAAACCGCGTCCGCGCCTGCCCGAGTGGCTGCGCATCAAGCTGCCGACCTCCGACACCTTCGCGCACACCCGCAGCCTGCTCGATGAACTGAAGCTGCACACCGTCTGCGAAAGCGCCAAGTGCCCCAACCATTGGGAATGCTGGAGCCGCGGAACCGCCACGTTCATGATCGCCGGCGACCGCTGCACCCGCGCCTGCGGTTTCTGCGCCGTTACCACCGCCAAACCTTTTGCGCTGGAAACCGACGAACCCGCCCGCGTGGCCGAAGCCACCAAGCGCATGCGCCTCCGCCACGTCGTCATTACCGCCGTCGCCCGCGACGACCTCGCCGACGGCGGCGCGGACCATTTCCGTCAAACCATCGTCTCCGTGCGCGCCGCCAACCCCGGCATCGTCATCGAAGTCCTCACGCCCGATTTTCTTGACCGCGACGAATCGATTGACACGGTGCTTTCCGCGAGTCCCGACATCTTTAACCACAACTTGGAAACCGTGCGCCGTCTGACGCCCGCCGTCCGCTCGCGCGCGACGTATGACCGCTCGCTGAGCGTGTTGTCCAAGGTGAAAGCCAAGCGCGGTGATACGATTCACACCAAGTCCGGGCTGATGCTCGGTCTTGGCGAAACCGCGGAAGAACTGGTTGTGGCGCTGGCGGATTTGCGGCGCGCCGGCTGCGACATCCTCACCCTCGGCCAATATCTGCAACCCACGCTCAAGCATCTGCCCGTCGTTGAATTCGTGCCGCCGGATAAATTCGCGGAATACAAGCAGCTCGCCGAAGGCATGGGCTTTGTCCATGTTGCCAGCGGGCCAATGGTGCGCAGTTCCTATCACGCGGATGAATTTCAAGCCGCTTCGCCGGCTTGATTCCGCGCATGAAATCAACCTCCGCGAACATCCAGCCGCGTTTCCGGGTGAATTGCGGGCGGAACATCGCCGTCGGACCCGGCAAGGCGGAATTGCTGGAGCATATTCACCAGGCCGGTTCCATCTCCGAGGCGGCGAAACGGATGGGCATGTCCTACATGCGCGCGTGGACGCTGGTCAAAACCATGGAGCGATGTTTCAAAAAACCACTCGTCGCTGTCGCACGCGGAGGTGCGAAGCACGGCGGGGCGAAGCTGACGGAGAACGGGAAGCTGGTGTTGGAATTATACCGCAAAATGGAGAACGACAGTTTGAAGGCCACCGTGGAAACCCGGCGGCGCATCCTCCGTTTGCTGGCAAGGTGATGGAGCAGACGCCTCTTTCCGCTCACGCCAGGAGCGGGGCCGGAGCCCGCCGCCGCTTCCCCTTCGGATGGAAGGATTCCTCAACGACCTTCTTGACGCTGCTGAGATTGAAGGGTTTTGCGATGTGCGGGTTGCCGATGGATTTGAGGAACTCCTGTGTCTCCTCGTTGACGACATCCCCGGTGAGGAAAATAATCTTCTGCGCCAGAGCGGGCCTTATGGCGGTGGCCAGCTCATAAAACTGGCGGCCATTGATGCCGGGCATGCGGAAGTCGGAGATGATGAGATCGAAATCCTTGTCTTCCAGCATTTCCAGCGCGTGGGCCGGGGCGTTGCAGATCGTGGGCGTGTAGCCGAGCAACCCGAGCATTTCCGCGAGCATTTCCGCAATGGATTTTTCGTCGTCGAGCACGAGGATGCTCCCGGCGTGCTTCTGTTCGGGCTCGGGCTCCGGTGTTTCGGCGAGGAAAGTCGTGGGCGTGCCCGGCGCAAGCTTCCCGTTGGCGGCCGGTATGTTTGCCGCCGGAAATTCGAGGATAAATCCTGCGCCGCCGAGGGAAGAGGTCTGGTATGAGATGCTTCCCTTGTGCTCGCTCATGATGGTGTGCGCGATGGACAGGCCCAGTCCGGTGCCGGTGCCAACGTCCTTGGTCGTGAAAAACGGTTCAAAAATTTTGTTCACCAGATGCGGCGGCACTCCGGGGCCATTGTCTTCGACCCGTAGTTGCACCAGGTTTCCATCGGCGTGCGTGATAATCTTCAACAGGCCCGGTTGGTGCAAATCCACCATTGCCTGGAGCGCGTTGTTCATCAGGTTCACGATCAACTGATGGATTTGGTCGGGATCGGCGGAAATGGCGGGAAGCTCCGTTGCCAGTTCGAGCAAAATCTTCGTTTTGGCGACCGCGAGGTCAAAACGGCGCAGGTCCACGATGCGCTGCACGAGTTCATTCAAGTTGACGGATTTGCGCAGGAACGGCTGTTCGCGGGCCAGCGAAAGGAAGTTCATCACCAGCTTGGCGGCGCGGTTGCTTTCATGCGCGGCCTTTTCCAGATCGGAGCGGGTTTGCGGCGGTAGATTGTGATGGGCCAGGACCAGTTCAAGGTAACCCTTGACCACCGAGAGCGGGTTGTTGAGCTCGTGGGCGACGCCCGAGACCATGCGGCCAATGGCGGAAAGCTTCTCGGCCTGGCGCAGTTGCTGTTCCAGTTGCGCGCGCTCCGTCAATTCCAGGATAAAAAACTGGTAGGCGGCCCGGCCGTCGAAATCGATCATCGCCCCGTTGACTTCCACCGGCGCGAGCGCGCCGTTTTTGCGCATGAAATTGAGCGGCCGCTGCCGGCAGACGGACAGAAACCATTCCTCGCTGCTTTGCACCGGCGCGCCGGCGCGGGTGTGGACTTCGCAAAAAGCCCGCAACGACTGTTTTCCCGCCTCGACGCGCGAGATGCCGAGCAATCGTTCGGCCGCGCGGTTCAATTCGAGAATGCGAAAATCGGCGGCGTCCGTGATGAGGATGGCCTCGCTCGCCTGGGCGAAAAGTTTCTGGTAGCGCTCCTCGGTGGAGAGCACGCGGGACTGGAGGGCGTCGCGCGCCACTTCATTGTCATGCGCCTTGACCTGGGCAATTTGCTGCGTCTCCCGGACTTCTTCGAGGACAAGAATGATCATGCTGACGGCGAGCATGAGCTGGAGGCCGGCGGAAACGAACAGGGCCACGCTGGTCAGGTCCTTGGAATTTTCCATGAACGGATAACTGGCCATGTAAACGGCCCACAGAAAAAATCCCAGCGAAAGCAGCGTCGCGCCGATGTACGGATGTTTGTTGCGGTACTTGAGAAAATTGAAGGCGGTGACGACGCTGGCCGCGGCGATGAGCCAGAAGGAGGGCAGTTCCATTTCCGGCTTGTTGAGATGATAGGCGCCGATGTAACTCCACACGAACAGGAACGTCATGAACCACGCGAGCAACCCCTGCCGCACGGGCTTGCCCAGAAAATCAAGGCTGCCCCACATGAGAAAGACGGCGGAAACGCCCACGCACCATTGTTGCAGCATCATGAGGAGGGGCCGGTTCTCCGCGCCGGCCATGCCGAAGCTCAGCGTCATCCACAGCGCATAAAACAGCCAGGCCGCCGTCCAGATGGTGAAGTACCGCCGCTTCGTGTAACGGTTCAGGTAATAAAACAGGGCGACCAGCACCCAGACGCTGAGCAGCGAAACGAGGACGCCCGCCCGGAGATATTCGCGTGTGATTAGCAGGTTCGCGCTGAGCGCTTCCAAAAAATGGTCCATTTCCGTATGTTGCAAGCAAGTCGGGTGCCGGGAGAGACACTCTCCAATACCACGGCGCGAAAATGAGACACTGGCCCAACCGGGCCCCGCCGGGCGCATTGATATGGCACATTAAATGCTAAATTTTGGACATGAATATGAAGGTTTTTTTGCGCGTTTTTCTGGCGATTTGGGCGACGTCCGCCGTGGCCCAGGATGCCATGCCCGTCGTTACGAATTCTCCGGCCGGGACGTCCGCCGCCGGCGACACGAACGAAGATTTGACGCCCAAAACGCCCGGTGATCTTTTCACGAACAGCGCCGGCATGTTGCTCATCAAGGCCGGCGGTTATTGGGTCGGAAAATACGAGGTGACCCAGAAGGAATTTCAGAAGGTGATGGGGTCAAATCCCAGCGCGTTTCCGGGGGAGGAACGCCCCGTGGACAGCGTGAGCTGGAATGACGCCATGGATTTCTGCCAGAAGCTGGGGGAGAAGGACGTCAAGGACAAGAAACTGCCGGACGGATATTATTACACGCTTCCCACGGAAGACGAATGGCAGGCGTTCTCTGCGGACGCGAGCCTGGATGACGCCGTTACCAGCATGAATGCCACTGCCCGCGATGGGACCGCGCCGGTGGGCAGCCTGGGGCCGAATGGCCTCGGTTTGTACGACACGCGCGGCAATGTCATGGAGTTTTGTCTGGGAGACACGGACAAGCCCTACCGCGTTTTGCTCGGCGGCTGCTGGCAGGACAATGTCGAAATCAATTTGCGCAAGGAGTTCCGGTATTATTGCACACCCGATGACCGTAAGAACACTTACGGCTTCCGGTGTCTTTTGAAGGCAAAGTAAACATTTTTTTGGCATTTGAGCCGCAGGGCTGCCCGAACGGGTTTGAAACATCCGTTTGCGGGACAATTACTGTCAAGAAATCCACATTTCTATGCGGGCGAAACCCCGCAGCAGTTGGCCGGAATAATGCTTCACATCTCCCGGAATGTCTGCCGCCCGGGTCATTTTGAGCATAGGCAACAAATTCCACATGCGCATACTCAATGTCATATGTCCGTTATTGATGGCTGCTTCTGTCGCCATTGCTGAGGATATCAGTAAAAACCCAAGCGTAACGCTTGCAGGTGAGAAGCTATTCCTCGCGAATGTCGAAGGCGGCGGTTCCCATGCCCTCCTTAACGAGTATATCCGCAAGAGCGAGACTTTTGATAATTGGACCGTTTTGTTCGCTGTTCGCCGCGTCCAGACGACGACCGGCGTCAACGATGTGGTGAGGAGATGGAAGACCTACCTGGCGCAGGTGAATAGCCCGGGATTGATGCGAGAAGAGGAGGAAGGGTCGAGTGCAAACGACAGGAGATTCAGGTTGGCCATCCGATCACCCGGTGATGCATATCTTGAGATAGATGAGTTTCGTTTCATTCCTGCTTCAGACGGAAAAGGTGTGATCTATTATCAAGCCGCAGTTCGTGTAAGTACTAACAGTCAGTCCGAACTTAACCAGGGCTTGGTTAAGGAGCTTGCATTTGCCGAAGCATTAAAATCGATTTCTGTGGCCCCGTTGGAAAAGTTGCCCGGGCCGACAGCTGATGCGGCACTCGAAAAAGTGAGTATTAAACCTCTGAATCCATGACGATCAACCCAGACAAAAACCACCGCATCCTGGTCATTGACGACAACCGGGCCATCCATGAGGATTTTCGCAAGGTCCTCGTCAAAACTTCCAGCCGGGATGCCGGTTTTGACGAAGCCACCGCCAGCCTGTTCGGCGACGCGCCGGCGCAATCCAAGGGGCCGGTCTTCCAGATCGATTCCGCCTTTCAAGGCAAGGAAGGGCTGGACATGATTGAGAAAAGCCTTCAGGAAGAGAATCCTTACTCCATGGCGTTTGTGGATGTCCGCATGCCTCCCGGCTGGGACGGCGTCGAGACCACCGCGAAAATCTGGCAAAAATATCCCGACCTCCAGGTCGTCATCTGCACGGCGTACTCCGACTATTCCTGTGAAGACATGCTAAAAAAGCTCGGCTATTCCGACCGACTGGTCATTTTGAAAAAGCCCTTCGATAACATTGAAGTCCTGCAACTGGCCATTTCCATGACTGAAAAATGGCGGCTTTATCACCAGGCTAAAATGCGCCTGGACGATTTAGAGAAGATGG
>DATMLG010000448.1:0-4606 GCA_035570675.1 Verrucomicrobiia bacterium
TGGCTGGTTTGCATCACTTTCACGTTCCTGACGATGTTGATTGCGCTGGCGGATTTCTGGATTGCCCGCCGCCGGTTGCACCGTGAGCAGAAGGAATTGTTCCAGGAAGCGCTGCGGATGATCGCCCGGGCGGGCGGCGACGCGGAGGAAACGGAACAATGGAGCAAGGGAGATTTTTAGTTTGGAGCGCCACACTTCCACAATCCGGATTCTTTCGGACGACTGCTGGTGGTGAACCAATTGCGCGGTCAGTCTTTGTCGCTGAAAAAAGGATGGAAAGCGCGGATTATGATTGTATTTCGCGGGCCTTTCGTATAGAGTCAACTCCAGCAGGCCATGATTTCTGTTGTTACCGGCACACAGGCACCGGACACGCTTTCCGAGAGTCAGAAAGCGGCCTTGATTCGTCTCCTGGGCGATGATGATCCGGCGGTTTACCAAGTGGTGAAGGAGAAGATACTTACCTGCGGACAGGCGACGGTCGAATGGCTGCGTCCGCATACGTTGAGCCGCGACCCGATGATCCGGCGGCATGCGCAGGAAATCATCCGGCATCTGACCCGGCAAACGGCCGATGACAAGTTTCTCGCGTTCTGCCTGACGGAAGGTGCCGACCTTAACCTGGAGCAGGCGGCGTGGATGCTCGCGCGGACGCGTTACCCGGAAATCAATGTGGAGGCATACCAGGCCTTGTTCGACAATTTTGCGGGGGAACTTCTTGAGCATGTGGATTTGCGCGGGGACGCCGGCGAAATCCTGGCCGCCTTCAACCAGTACGTCTTTGGTGTTTTGAGGTTCCGGGGCAACGAGGAAAATTATTACGATCCGGAGAACAGCTATTTGAACCGCGTGGTGGACCGGCGCACGGGCAACCCGATCAACCTGTGCCTCGTGTATTTGATGCTGGCGCGGCGGCTCCGTCTGCCGATGGCCGGCATCGGCCTGCCGGGACATTTCATCTGCCGCTACCAGTCCTCGATGGAGGAATTTTACGTGGATGTCTTCAATCGCGGCAAGCTGTGGACGAAGGCGAATTGCATCCAGTACTTGGTTTCCCGAAATTACAACGTGCAGGATGATCATCTGGCGCCGGTGAGTTCGCGGCGGATGCTGGCGCGTATTTGCAGCAACCTGCACCAGGTTTATCATCAGCAGGGACAAACCGCGGAAGCGACGCGCCTGCAACGTTACCTGGTTGCGCTGGCGAAGTAAGAGAGGTTGCTTCTCCAAGAACTGGCAAGCCGGTCATTCCGAGGTTTGCTTTTGCTGCCAGCGGGCCACGTAGGGATCCACGCGCGCAAGGATAAAATAGGCCCAGCGTTGTTTCATGCGGCTCCACCAGCTTCGCGACTTGCGCCATGCCTCAAGTTCGATGCGTTGGGAATGGGTGATGTAATCCGCACAGCAGTCCCGCGCACTTGCGGCAAGTTTGGGGTCGGGAAAGCGCAGCATCAATTCGTAGTTGATGTGCAGGCTGCGCGGATCCAAGTTCGACGACCCGGCATACACCACGTCGTCGATGAGGATGAGCTTCGCGTGAAGGATCTGCGGCTGGTATTCGTAAATTTCCACGCCCGCCCGGAGCAGGCGGCGGTAAAGGCTCCGACCTGCGAGCTGGGACAAATACACATCCGATTTTCCCGCGAGAATCAATTGCACCTTGCCGCCACGGCGCGCGATGCGCGCGAGATCGCGGCGAATCCGCCACGTGGGCAGAAAATAAGCGGAGATGATTTGCACTGTTTGAGCGTGGTCGAGGTCATGACGCAACGCCCGCAGAAACGGGTTTCGGCCCCGGCCCGGCGCGGACAGCAGCAATTCGGCTTCATGGGCGGCGACGCTGCGCTTGGCCGGCGAACGGCGCAGACGCGCGAACCGTTTGTGCCGGAAATCGGCGCGCTCAAACATTTCATCGAAGGCGGCCGCCAGGGACAGCGCCAGCGGACCGCATACGCGCAAGCCGAGGTCCCGCCAGCCGGATTTCACACCATCGCCCTGATACTTCGCCGAAATGTTGAATCCCCCCACGAATGCGTCGGCATCGTCGCACACCAGCATTTTGCGATGATCGCGAAAGCCGAGCCGGTGGAGCAGCACGGGATTAAACCAGCGGACCTCGCCGCCGGCGGCAAGCAACGGGCCCCAGAAGCTGGACGACAGCAATTGCGAACCAAAGGCATCGAGCAGGACCGAGACCTTGACATCCCGCTCGCAGGCGTTGACTAGGGCATCGCGGAACCGGTTGCCCAGCTCATCGCCGGTATAGATGTAAGTTTCGAGGCGGATGGACGCCTGCGCGGAATCAATGGCAGCGAGCATGGCGGGAAAAACCTCGTCCCCGGAGCGCATCCACTCGTACCGATTGGATTTGAGCGCCGAAGACATGCCTCAGGGTATTACGACCTGAAACAATTTGCAATGAACACGGGGATGGCATGAGTCCTGGGTTGCGGCTATATTCGTCCAGATGCCGGTCCGCCAAAATTATTTTCAATCCGCCTTCGCTTCGGGCATGAATCTGTTTGTGCGAAAATCAACCGGCCTGCTCGCAATTTTCCTGTGCGTTGCACTGGGGGCTTTCCCGGCACGCGCCGCCACGACCAGAGTTGACCTGATTTTTGCCGCAGACGCCGCGCGGCCGGGCGACACTGTCATGGCGGGGATTCACCTAAAGATGCAACCCGGCTGGCACACGTATTGGCGCAATCCGGGAGTGGGTATCGCCACGAGCGTGACCTGGACCCTGCCGCCCGGCGTCACGGCGGGCGACATCAAATGGCCCGTTCCGGAGAAAATCATCACCCCGCCCCTGACCACTTATGGGTACAATGATGAAGTGACGCTTTTGGTTCCTTTGACAATTACCACCAATGCCCCGCCCGGTCCGCTTGATTTGAAGGCGCTCGTCAAATGGCAGGAATGCAGCGATCTGTGCGTGCTGGGTCAAAAAGAAGTCACGGCCAGTTTGACCATCGGCGCGGAGGCAGTGCCTTCGTTCAATGCCTCGCTCATCGAGATTGCCTCGGGCAAGTTGCCGGAGAAGGATCCGAACCTCGCCGTGAGCGCGCATTGGGAAAAGGAAGGAGACCCGCGGCCCATGATTGTGGAATGGCAATCCACGAACCAACCGGCCGACGCAGACTTTTTCCCGTACGAGAATGAAAACTACGAGGTGAAGGGCGAAACCGAGAGGCTGCCAGATGCGCCGGGAGAAATCCAACTGCGCAAGCTCGTCAGCAAATCGGGCGGTGCTTGGCCGGCGAAGATTGACGGCTTGCTGATGACCCGCGCGGACAAGGGTGGCGCTTGGCGGGGCCGTGAAGTCAGCCTGACGCTGCCCGTGCTGGCAGAAGCGCCCGCAGCCGCATTGCCGGTGCGGTCCGCAGACGGTGCAACCCATCTGCTGGAAATGCTATTATATGCTTTTCTCGGCGGCCTCATACTTAACGTAATGCCTTGTGTGCTTCCGGTGATTGCGCTGAAGATTTTGGGTTTCGTAAATCAAGCGGGACACGCGCCCACGCGGGTTCGCAAACTGGGCTTGATATACGCGGCTGGCATCCTTGTCTCCTTTTTCGGACTGGCTGCGCTCGTCATCGGCCTCAAATCTGTGGGCCATGCGGTGAGTTGGGGATTCCAATTTGAAGATCCCCGGTTCGTGCTTGTGTTGACGGTGCTAATTGTCCTCGTTGCTCTTAATTTATTTGGCGTTTTCGAAATTGTTCTGGGAGCTGGGACCATGCAAGCAGCTGGCACTCTCTCGGCGAAGGAGGGTCCCGCTGGAGCATTTTTCAATGGCGTGCTGGCGGTGGCGCTGGCAACGCCTTGTACGGCTCCTTTTCTGGCGTCGGCTCTTGGCTTTGCTTTTACTCAGCCATCGTTGATTGTCCTGCTGGTCTTCCTGACTGTGGGAGCTGGACTGGCCGCGCCGTACGTTGTGCTATGCTGGCGACCCACGTGGCTGAAATTTCTGCCCAAACCGGGCGCGTGGATGGAACGCTTCAAGATTCTCATGGGTTTTCCGATGCTTGGCACCGCAGTTTGGCTGTTTACGTTGGCCGCGCCAAATTATGGCGGGAATGGCGATCTGTGGCTCGGATTGTTTTTGGTTTTGGTCGCAATGGCCGCATGGATGTGGGGCCAGTTTGTGCAAAGTGGGCGCACTCACAAAGGGTTTGCCGTCATACTCTGCATTGCAGTGCTCGCTACGGCTTATGGATACATTTTGGAGAAACAACTGGACTGGCGGCATCCCGTCCCGATGAGCGCCGACAATGCCAAGCTCGTTGCCGCCCCGGCGGGCATTGACTGGAAGCCGTGGAGTCCGGAAGCTGTAGAATCGGCCAGAGCCTCGAAACGACCGGTGTTGGTCGATTTCACTGCAAAGTGGTGTGTAACTTGTCAGATCTTTGTAAAACCAGTTTTGGAATCTTCTGCGGTAGTCGCAAAGCTCAAAGAAGTCAACGCGGTCGCGTTGCTTGAGAACAGTTTCACCAAGAACGAGACTGTGGTCGCTGAGTTGAACAGATATGATCGAGCCGGCGTTCCACTCGTCCTCGTTTACCCCGCCGATAAATCCCTGCCGCCGATTGTCCTGCCTCCCGTG
>DATMLG010000449.1:0-2856 GCA_035570675.1 Verrucomicrobiia bacterium
CCAAGCCCCGGTGGGCGTCCCATCCACCAGCAGCAGATTCGTCACCGCCACATAAGTATGCCAGTCTTGGGGCAAGTCCGTGGGGTCCGTGCCGTCCCGGCTGCAGCCGTTCCAATAATCGTTGGTGGTCTGCCCGATGGCGGCGAATCCCGTCTTGACCGCGCTCAAATCATAAGGGTTATGGGCCGCGAAAAATTGCACGTCCAGCAAGGTGCCCGGAACGCCGGCGTTCGCCGACGCAGGCAGGAAAAAACCGAGAAAACTGATGGCGAAGAATGCGACGGCCAAGAAACGCCGGGCCAACCATAGGGTGAGACTCCGGTACAAAATCATAGATGCTTTCATTGTGATTCCAACTGTCTTGAACGACGATTATTTGCCTCACTCCAAGAAAGGCGCTCCTATTGCACCAATCAAGCTTTGGTGCCCAAACATAGCTGATTTTATAAGGATTGTGCAAGCACTATTTTGTTACGAATTGATCGCCCTTCGGACACCAAAAAAAGCCTAAAAATGCCCAGATACGGACAAATGCCGGACCCTGAGTTTGCTGCGAAAACAGGGGCTAATTCGTACTGGGCGGCCAACGCCGGTGAAAATCCTTGAATTGGACGGCTGATCGGCGGAGAATGCGCGACTACGTGACTTGGACTGGAATCCGCAACCATCTCCGGGCTGCGCGTTAACATGATACTGCACAAGCTGTTGCTCCGTTTTGCCAAGCATCGCGATGATGCCCAGTTCTATTTGCTCCAGGCTCAGGACGCCATCCGATGGATTGAAGCCAAAGGCGTCAAGTTTGGAAAGGAGACGCGTGTATTGGATCTGGGATGCGGGCACGGTGTTTTTGGGGCGGAATTGGTCAAGAAGGGCTGTCAAGTCACCTTTGCCGATGAATCGAATGGTTTGTTTCCGGAACTGTCCTCAGCCCCCTTCCGTCAGGTCAACATTGACCGCGACGATCTTTCGACTCTTGGCACGTATGATTTGGTGGTTTGTTCAAATGTGTTGGAGCATTTGGAAAAGCCCGCCCAGTTCATCCATTCCGCGGAGAAATTGCTCGCTCCCGGGGGGCGGCTTTATTTGAGCTGGACCAACTGGCTTTCCCCGTGGGGAGGCCACGAATTCTCACCCCTGCACTACCTGGGAGTTCACCGCGGATATTTGATTTACGACAAATTTTCCAAGCGCAAACGGTTTCATACTCCGTTTGTCAACCTGTACCCGACCTACATCGGCGGCATTCTCAGGATTATCCGGCAGGATTCACATTTGCGCATTGTTGCCATGGCTCCCCGCTATTACACGGAGTTTGCGTTTTTACTGCGAATTCCCGGAGTGCGCGAATTTCTGGCCTGGAATTGCGCCCTGCTGATCGGCAAATCCTGAACCGGCATGCCGCTGGTTGCCGACCCGCCGGATCAGGTCTATGATTGAGGCACATGTCCGACCAACCCACCGCGACGTTGCGTAGCGCCCGGGCGCCCGCTCCGTTGCTGTTGCTGATGCGCGTCAACGTCCTTCAGGCGTGGCGCCGGTTGAAATCCATCCGGGACCAGTCGCGGCTGCTGACTTCCATCATCATTCTGTTCATGGTGGGTTACTGGGTGCTTTCCTTCTGGCTGTTCCTGCGGGGATTGCAATTTGTGGCGGGATTCATGGCGCTGGGCACCGTCCTGACGGAGCGCCTGTTGTATCTGCTGTTCGCGTTTCTGTTCGGGCTGCTGCTGCTGAGCAATGTCGTGATCGGATACACCAACTATTTCCGCAATCGCGAGGCCGAGTTTCTGATATCACTGCCGGTCCCGGCGCGCACCATCTTCCGCTGGAAATTTATTGAATCCGTGCTGCTGGCGTCCTGGGCGTTCGTGTTCCTGATTGCGCCGTTGCTCGCCGCCTTCGGCCTGACGCAGGGCGTCCCCTGGCATTTCTACCCGGCCACGGTGTGCTTGATTGCCATGTTCATAGTGCTGCCCGGCGTGGCGGGCGCATGGGTGGCGCTCAACCTGGGACGCCACCTGGACCGCCGCTCGTTTCAAATTGCCGCGGTCGGCGTTGCGATTGCGTTGCTGGTGCTGGCGCGTTTCTGGTGGCGCTCCAATCCGGTGACCGAGGACATGCTCGACACGCGCGTCCTCGGCGTGCTGGATCAGTTGCTGCTGAAAACCCGCTTCGCCCTCTTCCCGTTCCTGCCCAGTTACTGGCTGACGACGAGCGTGCTCCAATGGGCCGAAGGCGTGCCGTCGCTGGCAATGTTCTTTGCGCTGGTGCTGTTGAGCAACGTCCTGTTCTTCGGCCTCCTCGCGTTCACGCGCCTGGGCAATCTCTATTACGACGGCGTCTCTCGTGTGAACAGCCGCGCAAGCATCTGGGGGCAATGGGAATGGTTTGGCGCGGCGGCCCGGCGAAAAAAAGTGTTCAGCTATCCCGTGGGTCCGGCGGAGAAAATCATTCAATATCTTTCGTGGATGGACGTTTCCACGCGAGCGTTGCTGGTGAAGGACGTGCGCATGTTCTGGCGCGACACCACCCAATGGGGGCAATCGGTGCTTTTGCTCGGGCTGCTGGGCGTCTATCTCATCAATCTCCGCCAGTTCACGGGCCAGCTTACCAGTCCCTATTGGCTGCACCTCGTCGCCCACCTCAACCTTGGCGCGTGCTCGCTCAACCTGGCCATGCTCACCACGCGCTTTGTTTATCCGCAGTTCTCGCTCGAGGGCCGGCGCCTGTGGATCATCGGCATGGCGCCGATGGGTCTGGCCCGGGTGGTGCGCGCGAAGTTCTGGCTGGCGGCCTGCACCTCGCTCACCATGAGCCTGGCCCTGATCGTTCTTTCCTGCCGGCTGCTCAAACTTG